>NZ_JAMYQC010000007.1:0-268911 GCF_040320645.1 Mesorhizobium sp. M0633 | reverse complement strand
TTGCGGCTGCCTGTCGATCGACCGGTGTAGCCTTGCGAACCCTGCCGATATGGCAGGACGCAAGGGGCCGGGGCCGAGGTATTGGCTGGGGTGAGTTGGCAGCCAAGTGCGAGACGCTGCGGACCGGTAACGTTCAGCGGCGGTATCGTTTGTCGCTGACTTTCTCGATCCACTCGACGGCGTTGCCATCAATTGCTTGCGCCGTCCTGCCAGACGGTTCGTTCCTTCTAAAGATGCGGCTGCATTTCAGCGGGCCAAGCGAAATAAGGAAATACGTCGAACTGCTCCGGGTGCGGCAGTCATCAACCTCTTCAGCCCCCCGAAACGCTGAGCATTGGAGCCGTTGCGCGTTGCCACAGGCTGATCGGATTGATCCGGCGGTTGGCGATACCTTTCTTGCGGCAACGAAGGACGAAAACGGTGTCTAGGCCATCGGTAATGGTAGCCTGTTCAAAATTTCGCCAATCGTTGGCTGATCGCCCGCACGGTACTGCATTCGGACAGCATGACCCAAGACTTTACATTAAGTATTCGAATTTGTTCGCTTTCGGCGCAGTTGGTCCCGCCCATCATTGAACCGACACGAATCTCATGACCGATTTCCTGCCAAGCGATCGCCGTGTGAAGCTTGTCAAACTCACCCCAAAGGTGCCGCAATATCGAGGAATGCTAATGATAAGGTAATCATAAGCGACCTCCCGAGATACTCGCGCTCCCACGCACTGATCCGGATCAGCTGATTGCCTCTCCTCAGGTAATTATAGCCCACCAAATCCGGCATTGCCTGCGTCCTCCGATCGGTTTGGTCGGATCGGATGAGGCATTCCGGCCCGCCGACAGCCTGCGGATCGATTCGGTCTCGTGTCCGGTTCAAGGGCATCGACCCGTCTGAGTCCGCTCAGCAATTCATGTGGCCGGATGTGGCTAGCTGCATCTGACAGTGCAGAGTTGCCGCAAGCGTGTTTTCCGATTTCTACGTCGAAGTATCGCCGCTGCACGATGCGGGAGGCAAACCGCTTTTCTCACCTGCGCCTGCTGCCATTATCTCGTCTGTGTCATCGCCGAACAGGAAACAGACGGGACAGACAATGACCTGTGTTCTGCCACAGGTAAGCACTGTTCCTGAGCCCGTGACCTTAGACAGAATTGACCGCGCTCTGGATACGCTCGCCCTAGCTATCCACAAGGCTGGCAACAAAGGACGAGCGTATCTCCCGATTTACGAGCGTCTTGAACGGGAGAAGAAGAAATTGATTGCAGAGATGGGCGCAATGCTGCGCGTCCAGGAACGGCTCAAACGATCTCGGGATCGAAAGGCAAAGCAATTTTTTTGAGTTCGTCTCGTCGCCATTGCAACGATCCGCCCGTACCATACTCTACACGCTCTATCGTATGGCCCATCAAGATTTTGCGAAGCTCGCTGTCGATACCTGCCTCCTTCATACGATCCTCGAAACTGTGCCGGAGCGAATAAATCTTGTGCTTCGGTGTCGGGAAAAGTTTGTGTGTTTTAAAGAATTTATTGAGGTTTGCAGAAAGCGCCTCTTCACGATTGCGGTAGCGCGGAAAGCCCTGCGGATTTTTCTTAAAAACTTCCAGCGCGACGCCTACCAGCGGTACATCTCGCACTGACCATTCGGTCTTGATCTCGCGCGGATCATCGGCGTCCTCTCGTGGGGTAATACGAACATACGGAACCGGCGTGTCAAGGAAGATCACGGTCTCATCAAGATTGCATATCTCGCTTGGGCGTGTGCCTGTCTCGATCAGCGCCAGAACGCAGCGACGCGCTTGAGCATCCAGGGATGCTAAAGCGCCCGGCCTCATGATCTGATCGGTTATCCATTTGGGTTCGAATGACGGCCGTTTACGACGGCGCTTGCCACGCTCCGAAAAGCGGAGGTCATCGAATGGGGTGCCTTTTTGTTCCTCGCCCAAATGAGCGAAATAACGCCTGTAGAGATCCCGCATGTTGCCGAGGTCTCGATTGCCGGCAGACGCCGAATGTGTCGCGGCTCCGATGTCTGGCGGCGGCGCGATGCGCTTGAGCCAGAACCGGTAGAAGGTCAGTCCGTCTTCACGCGTGACGTCGCCGATCGGCTTGTCACCAACCAGGGCAACGAAATTGTTTACGGCTCTCTGCTTTACCTTCTTCCACATTCGGCGCTGCGACTGGCTCTTACCCGCGACTTCATGGGCCATGATCTCATCGGCGTAGAGATCAAAAGCTTTGGAGACTTTGACCGGCGGCACCTGCACCCCGCCGAGGAGAGCGTCGGCGACCGCGGGGGCCGCTTGAACGCGCTCCAGCGCCTCGACACGCTTTAAAATTGAATCGACATTCTGAAAGCCTGCCACCTGTCCATTTGAAAGGTAGGAAACGCCCATGGCTTCAGCCCGGCGAACGGCGTCGCGATACTGATCGAGTGCTGACCTTGTCTCGCCGCCGCAAAGAAGCACCGCCCACAGGGTCTTGTCCGCGTCTTCGAGCTTGTCGCGCATGGCACGTGCGAGGCGGCGTTCGTCCGTTCCCAGGGACTTGCGAATGAACCTGCCGCGATCGTCGATGCCGACCATCTTGGCGGGCATTCGCCGATGATAATAGAAAATTCCGTCGCGCTGGACGAGGTAGCGATCCGGGTCTCTGGCGGGCTCTGCGACGGCCTCTTTTCGCATGGGCCAAACTCGCGATGTATCTCAGTTTGTATCCCAAATTGTATCGCATTTCGGCAAGAACGCCAAGCGCCCTCATCAACGGGTGCTCTGCCGGACTGGAGTTTCAATGGCTTAGAGGGCCAAGTTCACGAATTTGATGGTGCGGTCGAGAAGACTCGAACTTCCACGGGTTGCCCCACAGCGACCTCAACGCTGCGCGTCTACCAATTCCGCCACGACCGCACGTGGTAGGAGCCGGAACCAACCGGCCCGCGGCGTGTAGCAAATCGTTTCCGGTGAAACAAGTGCGCGGCCAGCAATAATCGGCCGGACATCGGCATAACTCTTCAAGGGCCGAACGTGCCGGAACTGGACGTTTGTACCGATTGCCGCCATATGAGTGGCGAGACGAGATATCATGACAGAACGCAGCCAGATCGCCACGTCGTTCCTGCCCTTGCCCGGCTCGGCGCCGGTCGAATGGCGCATCGAGCCCGGGCTCACCGCCTATCCCGATGCGCTCGCCGTGATGGAGGCGCGCGCCGAGGCAATCCGCAGCGGCGCCGCCGGCGAGATGGTCTGGCTGGTCGAGCACCCGCCGCTCTACACCGCCGGCACCAGCGCCCGCATCGAGGACCTGATCGAGCCGGACCGTTTCCCGGTCTTTGCCGCCGGGCGTGGCGGCGAATACACCTATCATGGGCCGGGCCAGCGAGTCGCCTACGTCATGCTCGACCTGAAGCGGCGGCGCGAGGATGTCCGCGCCTTCGTCGCCGCACTCGAACAATGGATCATCGGCTCGCTGGCCGCCTTCAACGTACGCGGCGAACGCCGCGAGGACCGCGTCGGCGTCTGGGTGGTTCGGCCGGACCGCCCCGCTTTGCCCGACGGCTCGGCGGCCGAGGACAAGATCGCCGCCATCGGCATCAGGCTGAGGCGCTGGGTGAGCTTTCACGGCATCGCCATCAATGTCGAGCCGGACCTTAGCCATTTCAGCGGCATCGTGCCGTGCGGCGTCCAGCATCACGGCGTCACCAGCCTTGTCGACCTCGGCCTTCCCGTGACCATGGCCGACCTCGACCTGGCGCTGAAATCCGCTTTCGAGGACGTGTTCGGGCCCGCCGCGGTGTCGCCTGTCGAAGTGTCCCGCAAGGCCGGCTGAAACACTCGCCCAATGCCTGCGCCAATATGCGAAGGCGGCCCTCGCTCATCAGCATCGAGCCCGCCCTTGAGCTCAATCCTCACATCGCGCCGATCCAGATTGCCATGGAAATGAGGAACGTGCTCATGCACACCAGCGAGACGACATCCTGAACAAGATCGGTCATAACTCTCTCCTGTTGTTAGTATGTTCGTATTTTGTTCTAATTTTGTTCGAATGTCAACGATCGCAGTCCGGGCGTCACCCGAATTGCGCTCGGTCATTTCGACAGGGTTAAGAAAGGGTTGAGAAGGAGATGCCGAGCGTTTCGGGGCCGACAGGCGCGCGAAAGCGGCGGGACGGCGCACGGCAGCTCGCGGGCCGTCATCGCCTCAATTGCAGCGCACCCTAAAGCGGCACAACCTTGCCGTCGGACAGCGTCACGCGGCGGTCCATGCGCGAGGCGAGCTCGTGATTGTGGGTGGCGATGAGCGCCGCCAGGCCCGATTGCCGGACCAGTGCTGCCAGCGCCTCGAACACATAGGAAGCGGTCACCGGGTCGAGATTGCCGGTCGGCTCGTCGGCCAAAAGCACCAGCGGCGCATTGGCGACGGCACGCGCAATGGCGACCCGCTGCTGCTCGCCGCCGGAGAGCTCGGAGGGGCGATGCTGTGCCCGCTTGCCGATCTGCATATAGTCGAGCAATTGCGCCGCCCGCTCGGCCGCCTCCTTGCGCGGCAGCCCTTTTATCAGCTGCGGCATCATGATGTTTTCCAGCGCAGAAAACTCAGGCAACAAATGATGGAACTGGTAGACGAAGCCGACATCGTTGCGGCGGATCGCCGTGCGCTCGTCGTCGGAAAGCCGGCCGCAGGCGCGCCCCGCCAGGATCACGTCGCCGGCGTCCGGTCGCTCCAGCAGCCCGGCCGTGTGGAGCAGCGTCGACTTGCCGGTGCCCGACGGCGCCACAAGCGCCACCATCTCGCCACGCTTCAGCGAAAAATCGGCGCCGTTCAGGATGGTCAGCTTGCGCGGCCCCTGTACATAATGGCGTTCGACGCTCTTCAGCTCGATAATGGCCTCGGCCATCATTCGTACCTCAGCGCTTCGACCGGATCGAGCCTGGCAGCGCGCCACGCCGGAAACAGTGTCGCCAGGAACGACAGCGCCAAAGCCATGAGAACGACCGAGATCGTCTCGCTGGCATCCATGCGCGCCGGCAGCTGGCTCAGGAAATAAAGCTCGGGATTGAACAGCCGCTCGTTGGCCAGCCAGGAGAAGAACTGGCGGATGCGCTCGACGTTGAGGCAGATCACGATGCCGAGCAGCACGCCGGCGATGGTGCCGACAACGCCGATCGCAGCCCCGGTCATCAGGAAGATGCGCAGGATCGCGCCGCGCGTGGCGCCCATGGTGCGCAGGATGGCGATGTCGTGGCCCTTGTCCTTCACCAGCATGATCAGGCCCGAAATGATGTTGAGCGCCGCCACCAGCACGATCAGCGTCAGGATCATGAACATGACGTTGCGCTCGACCTGCAGCGCGTCGAAAAACGTCTTGTTACGCTCCCGCCAATCGACGAGGGTGATCGGCCGTTGCGCCGCCTCTTCGACCTTCGGCTTCAGCGCGTCGATATTGTCGGGATTGTCGGCGTAGATCTCGATCGTCTGCGCCCTGCCGTCCATGTTGAAATAAAGCTGCGCTTCCGAAAACGGCATGTAGACGATGGAGCTGTCATATTCCGACATGCCGACCTCGAAGATCGCGGTTATCGGATAGCCTTTCATGCGCGGCGTCGTGCCGAGCGGCGTGACGTCGCCCTCGGGCGAGATCAGCGTGATGGTATCGCCGAGCACAAGGCCGAGATTCTCGGCCATGCGGCTGCCGATGGCGACTCCCTCGCCGGTGTCGAAGCCGACGATCGAGCCCGCCTTGATGTTGTTGGCGACGATCGTGATCTTGCCGAGATCCTCGCCGCGTATACCGCGCACCAGCGCGCCGGTGCCGCCGCCGACATTGCCTTGCGCCAGCACCTGCCCGTCGATCAGCGGAATGGCATATTTGACGCCGGGCACGCCGTTGATGCGGCCGGCGACCTGGTCATAGTCCTCCAGCGGCATGTCGAGCGGCTGCACGATCAGGTGCCCGTTGACGCCAAGGATGCGCGTCAGCAGTTCGGCGCGAAAGCCGTTCATGACCGCCATGACGACGATCAGCGTGGCAACGCCCAGCATGATGCCGAGGAAGGAGATCGAGGCGATCACCGAGATCACCGTCTCCTTGCGGCGCGAGCGCAGATAGCGCCACGCCACCATGCGCTCGAAGCCGGAAAAGGGTCCTGCCGCCGAAGGTTTGGCTGCTGCCGCTTCACTCATACGGCGGCACCGAAACGCTTTTTCACGTCGCCGATCGGCAGCGTCTCGCGCTCGCCGGTCCTGCGGTTCTTGATTTCGACCTCGCCGGCGGCGACACCACGCGGCCCGACGATCACCTGCCACGGGAGCCCGATCAGGTCGGCGGTGGCGAACTTGCCGCCCGGCCGCTGGTCGGTGTCGTCGTAGAGCACCTCCTTGCCGGCGGCGGCAAAGGCGGCATTCAGCTCGCGGCAGACGCGGTCGCATTCGGCATCGCCAGCCTTCATGTTGATCAGGCCGACATCGAACGGTGCCACCGCCTCCGGCCAGATGATGCCGTTATCGTCATGGCTGGCCTCGATGATCGCCGCGACCAGCCTGGACGGGCCGATGCCGTAGGAACCGCCAGAAACGAAATGATCCTTGCCGTCCGGCCCGGTCACCTTGGCGCCCATCGGCTTGGAATATTTGTCGCCGAAATGGAAGATATGCCCAACTTCGATGCCGCGCGCCGAGACCCTGTCGCCTTCGGAGAGCTTTTCCCATGCCGCCTCGTCATGCATTTCGTCGGTGGCGGCATAGGGCGTCGTCCACGTCTTGACGATGCCGCCGATCTCGGCGTCGTTCGAAAAATCGGTATCCGCCCCCGGCACCTCAAGCGAGAGATAGTCGCGATGGCAAAACACCTGGCTCTCGCCGGTGTCGGCCAGGATGATGAACTCATGGCTGAGGTCGCCGCCGATCGGCCCGGTGTCGGCGCGCATCGGAATGGCCTGCAGCCCCAGGCGCGTAAACGTCCTGAGATAGGACACGAACATGCGGTTATAAGCGGCCTTGGCGCCTTCATAATCGAGGTCGAAGGAATAGGCGTCCTTCATCAGGAACTCGCGCGAACGCATGACGCCGAAGCGCGGGCGCACCTCGTCGCGAAACTTCCACTGGATATGATAGAGGTTGAGCGGCAGGTCCTTGTAGGACTTGACATAGGAGCGGAATATCTCGGTGACCATCTCCTCGTTGGTCGGCCCGTAGAGCATATCGCGGTCTTGCCGGTCCTTGATGCGCAGCATCTCCTTGCCGTAGTCTTCATAGCGGCCGCTTTCGCGCCACAGCTCGGCCGATTGGATGGTCGGCATCAGGATTTCGAGTGCGCCGGCGCGATTCTGCTCCTCGCGAATGATCCGGCAGACCTTGTCCAGCACCCGCTTGCCGAGCGGCAGCCAGGAAAAGCTGCCCTGCCCCTGCTGGCGGATCATGCCGGCGCGCAGCATCAGCCGATGCGAGACGATCTCGGCCTCGCGCGGATTTTCTTTGAGAATGGGCAGGAAATAGCGCGACAAACGCATGGACTGGTCCGTGAGAGAGGATGGCGGCGCCGGAATCGGCGCAGCGCAGGCTTGCTTGCCCCGGCTTCATAGCCATTTCATGGCGGAATGGAAACCCGGCCCAAGCGCTGCACAGGCGCCGCAATTGCCGCACGCGGCTTGCTGGGCGTTTCGCAAGCAACGCCTGCCGTACTATTGTGCACTGCAGCACGAGATTGCCTGTTTCCGGGCAAAATTCTTCGTGACATTTTCACCCGCCTTAGGCTAGTGTGCCCCCATAACCGAGAGGGTAGAGAAAAATCTGCCCTCCTACGCGGTCAAAGTCTTGGGAGGATGCGATCTAGGCGCGGTAACTCGCTGCCGCCGGACACCGGAAACAGATCGGACGCGTTTAAATTGCAAGGCCTCGCGCCTTGCATTTTTTTTGTGCAATCATCTGGTTAGCACGACAGATTACCAAACTACATGACGTTGCGTCAGCCCAAACCCGCCCCGGCCTTTACTTTGGATTGACCTTGCTGGCTCAGCTTGATTTCAGAGCCTCGGCTAGGCTGGGATAGTCGGACACGGTAGGTAGCCGGCTAATGCGCTGGGCTCTGGTTGAAATCCGGCACGATGTGCGGGATGTCGTCGATACCGAGGCCAAGCCCTCTCGTGATGCCGTAGAAGATACCCATGAGGACCAGCGTGACGATCGTCGTGCGCAGCGCCGCGCGCAGCATGTGCGGTCCGCGCGGTGCGCTCGGAACCGTGCCAAGCGTCACGTCCCGATCCTCGTCCTGCGTCCGCATGCTGAACGGCAGGACGGCGAACAACACCACCCACCATGTGGCGAAGAACAGGGCGACAAACGAAACCCAACTCATGCTTGCTCCAGTTCGACCAGCGTGCCGAAGAAATCCTTGGGGTGCAGAAACAATACCGGCTTGCCATGTGCGCCGATCTTCGGATTGCCGTCGCCCAGCACGCGCGCGCCGCTGGCCTTGAGACGGTCGTGCGCCGCAACAATGTCGTCCACCTCATAGCAGACATGGTGCATGCCGCCGGACGGATTCTTCGCGAGGAATGCGGCGATCGGCGAGGCTTCGCCGAGAGGCTCGAGCAACTCGATCCTGGTGTTGCCGACGTCGACGAACACCACCGTAACGCCATGCTCCGGCAGCGCCTGCGGCGCGGTCACGCGAGCGCCAAGCGTATCGCGATAGACCGCCGCAGCCGCGGCCAGATCCGGCACCGCAAGCGCGACATGGTTGAGGCGTCCGAGCATAGCGTACTCCCGGGTTAGGGGAGTAGGGGAGTAAGGCAGTAGGGGAGTAGGGAAAAAAGGATCTAGAAGTGCATCTGTTTGCGCTCCTACCTCCTACTTCCCTACTCCCTTACTGCCCTACTCCCCTACTCCCTTGTTCGTCACCTCGTGACGAACACCGTCACCAGCGGCTTCTTGCCCCAGGCTTCGTTGGCCGCGCCGCGCACCGCGCGCCGCACTGCCTCCTGGACCAGGTCGAGGTCTTTTCGGCGCTGGCGGGGGATGGAGTCCACGGCGCCGATTGCCGCATCGATCATCAGGTCTTCCAGGCTCTCGCCGCTGCCGTCGGCCTCGGCGACGCCGATGGCGACGAGATCGGGATCGCCGGCAAGCTCGTATTTGTCGTCGAGCACGACATTGACGGCGACATGGCCGGCAAAGGACAGCTTGCGGCGGTCGCGAATGCCCATCGCCTGGTCGGTGCCGATCAGCCTTCCGTCCTTGTAGATGCGGCCGAACGGCACCTGGTCGATGATGGCGGCGGCACCCGGATACAGCCTGAGCATGTCGCCGTCGCGCACCTGCGCGACCTGGCCGATGCCGGACGTCGACATCAGCGAGCCCTGCGCCACCAGATGCGCCGCTTCGCCATGCACGGGAACGCCGATCTGCGGCCGCACCCATTCATACATCTTGCGCAATTCGCTGCGGCGTGGATGGCCGGAGACATGCACCAGCGCATCGCCGTCCTCGATGATCTTGATGCCGAGATCGATCAGGCGATTCTTGATTTCGAGGATCGCCTTCTCGTTGCCGGGAATGGTGCGCGAGGAAAACACCACCGTGTCGCCGGCCGTCAGCGCCACCGACTTCATCTCGTCGCGCGACAGCTTGGCAAGTGCGGCAAGCGGCTCGCCCTGGCTGCCGGTGCAGATGATGACGAGGTTTTCGCGCGGGATGAAGCCGTAATCCTCCTCGGCGATGAATTCCGGCAACCCGTCCATATAGCCGAGTTCATCAGCCACATCGATGACGCGCTTCATCGAGCGGCCAATCACCAGGCACTGGCGGCCGGCATCCCGCGCCGCCTTGGCGATGGAGACGATACGCCCGACATTGGAGGAGAAGCTGGTGACGGCGACCCGGCCCTTGGCGTTCTGGATGACGCTCTTGAGGCCCTCGCCCACCGCCACTTCGGACGGCGATTCCCCTTCCCGCATCGCATTGGTGGAATCGCAGACCAGCGCCAGCACACCCTTGTCGCCATAGGCTCGGAAGCGCGCCTCGTCGGTCATCGGCCCGACCGTCGGCGCCGGATCGATCTTCCAGTCGCCGGTATGGATGACGACGCCGGCCGGCGTCGTGATCGCCAGCGACATCGGTTCGGGAATGGAGTGCGCAACAGGGATGGCCTCGATCTCGAACGGGCCGACGGTGAATTTCTCGCCGGCCCGGTAGATCGTCACCGGGATCTTCGGCGCCCCTTGCTCGCCCTGCCGCTTGGCTTCCAGCAGGCCGGCGCTGAACGGCGTCATCCACACCGGCGCCTTGAGCTTCGGCCAGATGTCGTGGAGCGCGCCGTAATGGTCCTCATGCGCATGGGTGATGACGATGCCGCGCAGATTGGCGACATTCTCCTCGATGAAACGCGTGTCGGGCAGAACCAGGTCGACGCCGGGCAGGGTTGCATCGGGAAAAGTGACGCCGACGTCGACCACGATCCATTCGCGCGCATTGGCCGGCCCATAGCCGTAGAGGGCGAAGTTCATGCCGATCTCGCCGACACCGCCGAGCGGCACGAAGACAAGTTCGGCGTTTTCCGCTATCGCCATGGTCTTTCCTTCCTTGCCGGTCAAAATTGTGGGCCGGTCAAAATTGTCGGCCGGTCAAAATTGTCGGCCGGTCAAATTCAAGCTGGTCAAATACCTGGCCAGTCAAACGTATTGGCCAGTCAAACGCCGGCCGAGGCAACCGCGCCGAAATGCACGTCGCCGGCGGCGATCGTCAGAACCGAACCTTGATCGTCGCGGATCACGAAACGGCAGTCCTCGTCAATGGTCTCGAAGGTGCCGCGCACCACATTACCGTCAATTCTGACAGCAACCTGCCCGCCAAGCCCCGCCGCACGCGCCAGCCACCGCCGCCTGACGGCGGCAAGCCCGCGCCCTTCGTTCCACAGCCGCGCATTCTCGCTCCATGTATCCGACAGCGCCAGGAACAGCGTCTCGGCATCGCAAGCAGACCCCAGCGCGCTGAGCGACGTCGCTGGATAAGGCAAATCCTCAGGGTATGCCACCACGTTGACGCCGACACCGACAGCCACCGCGGAACGGCCACCATCCAGCATCGCCGATTCCAGCAGGATGCCGGCGAGCTTGGCGCCCGAGGCAAGCACATCGTTGGGCCATTTCAGTTCGAAACGGTTCTTGCCTTGGCTCGCACCATCGAGGCCGATCGCGATCCTGCCCTTCGGCACGACAGCGTCGAGCGCGTCGGCCAGCGCCAGTCCGGCAACGAAGCCGAGCGTCGCGGCAAGCCGAAGCTCGGTGTTGGTGATCACCAGCAACGTCGCTGCCAGATTGCCCTCGGGCGTCGCCCAGGCGCGGCCACGGCGGCCACGCCCGGCTTCCTGCTTTTTGGAGACGACCCAGAGTTTGCCCGGATCGCCGGCCCGTGCATGCTCCAGCGCCAGCGCGTTGGTGGAGCCGACCGTGTCGTGCGCCTCGAGCCGGAACCCGTCCGAAGCCGCGGTTGGAGCCAGCCTGAAAGTCATTCCGTCAGAAGAAGGTCTTGGCCGCGGCTGCGGCGTAGGTTCCGATCGGGCCGCCGATCAGCACGTAGAACAGCACGAAGGCGCCACAGACACCGAGCACGACGCGCAGTTCGGACGCCATCGGCACGAAGCCGCCGACCGGTTCGTCGAACCACATGATCTTGATGATACGCAGATAATAGTAGGCGCCCACCACAGAGGCGAGCACGCCGATGATCGCCAGCGCGTAGAGGTTGGCATTGATGGCGGCGAGGAACACGTACCATTTCCCCCAGAAGCCGGCGAGCGGCGGGATGCCGGCCAGCGAGAACATCAGGATGGTGAGGATCGTCGCCATGATCGGATTGGTCGCCGACAGGCCGGCGAGATCGCTGATCTGCTCGACATTGCCCTCCTTGCGCCGCATGGCGAGGATGAAGGCGAAGGTGCCGAGCGTCATCACCAGATAGATCAGCATGTAGATGGCGACGCCGCGCACGCCATCCTGGCTGTTCGCGGCAAGGCCGACCAGCGCATAACCCATATGACCGATGGAGGAATAGGCCATCAGCCGTTTGATGTTGGTCTGGCCGATGGCCGCAAAGGCACCAAGCGCCATCGAGGCGATCGAGATGAAGACGATGATCTGCTGCCAGTCGGCGGCGATCGGCTTGAAGGCGCCCATGGTGACGCGCACCATCAGCGCCATCGCCGCCATCTTCGGTGCCGCCGCCAGAAAAGCCGTCACCGGCGTCGGCGCGCCTTCATAGACGTCGGGCGTCCACATATGGAACGGCACCGCCGAGATCTTGAAGGCAAGGCCGGCCAGCACGAAAACCAGGCCGAAGACGAGCCCAAGCTGGCGCTCACCGCCGCTCAGCGCCGTGGCGATCTCCTGGAAGCCGGTGTTGCCGGTGTAGCCGTAGACCAGCGAGATACCGTAAAGCAGCATGCCCGACGACAGGGCGCCAAGGACGAAATACTTCAGCCCGGCCTCGGTCGAGCGCAGATTGTCCCGGTTGATCGCCGCCAGCACGTAGATCGCCAGCGATTGCAGCTCGAGGCCGAGATAGAGCCCGATCATGCCGTTGGCCGAGATCATCAGCATCATGCCGAGCGTGCAGAGCAGGATCAGCACCGGATATTCGAACTTGTCGAAACGCTCCGCCTGGGCAAAGCGGACCGACATGACCAGCGTCACCGCCGAGCCGACGAGCGCCAGCACCTTCATGAAGCGGGCGAACGGATCCTGGATGAAGGCTTCGCTATAGGCGTTGCCCTGTCCCGGCGAAAAGACCAGCCAGGCGCCGGCGATCACCAGCACGGCGACGGCAAGGCCGCTCACCGTGACAGTGGTGTTGGCGCGCGAATAGGCGCCGAGCATCAACAGCGCCAAGGCGCCGATGGCGAGGATCAGCTCTGGCGTCGAGAGCGACAGGCTTGAGAGAAGGTCCGGCGTCATGGTTCGCAAAACCCCCAGTCAGTTCGCCGCCGCGGTCTGCGCGGCGCCGATGGATGCGGTGACATTGGTAACGAGCGCCTTGACCGATTCGGCGGTCGCGTCGAAGATCGGCGCCGGATAGACGCCGAAGAAGATGACCAGCGCGACCAGCGGATAGATGATCACCTTCTCGCGCGTCGACAGGTCGAGCAGGCCTTTCAGGCTTTCCTTGGTCAGCGCGCCGAAGATCACCTTGCGGTAGAGCCAGAGCGCATAGGCCGCCGAAAGGATGACGCCGGTGGCGGCGAAGAACGCTACCCAGGTGTTGACCCGGAACACGCCGAGCATGGTCAGGAACTCGCCGACGAAGCCGCTGGTGCCGGGCAGGCCGACATTGGCCATGGTGAAGATCATGAACACGGTTGCATATTTCGGCATGTTGTTGACCAACCCGCCATAGGCGTCGATGTCACGCGTATGCATGCGGTCGTAGACGACGCCGACGCAGAGGAACAGCGCGCCGGAGACCAGGCCGTGCGACAGCATCTGAAAGATCGAACCCTGGACGCCTTCCTGGTTCATCGCGAAGATGCCCATGGTAACGAAGCCCATGTGAGCGACCGACGAATAGGCGATCAGCTTCTTCATGTCCTCCTGCATCAGCGCCACCAGCGAGGTGTAGATGATGGCGACAACGGAGAGCGTGAAGATCAGCGGCGCGAACATTTCGGATGCGATCGGAAACATCGGCAGCGAAAAGCGCAGGAAGCCGTACCCACCCATCTTGAGCAGGATGGCGGCCAGGATCACCGAGCCGGCCGTCGGCGCCTCGACATGCGCGTCCGGCAGCCAGGTGTGCACCGGCCACATCGGCATCTTCACCGCGAAGGACGCGAAGAAGGCAAGCCATAGCCAAGTCTGCATATTGGCCGGGAAGTTGTGGGTCAGAAGCGTCGGGATGTCGGTGGTGCCGGACTGGAAGAACATCGCCATGATGGCGAGCAGCATCAGCACCGAGCCGGCCAGCGTATAGAGGAAGAACTTGAACGAGGCATAGACGCGCCGCTTGCCGCCCCACACGCCGATGATGATGAACATCGGGATCAGGCCGGCTTCGAAGAAGACATAGAACAAGACGATGTCGAGCGCGCAGAACACGCCGATCATCAGCGTCTCGAGCAGCAGGAAGGCAATCATATAGGCCTTGACGCGCTTCTCGATCGATTCCCACGAGGCGAGGATGCAGAGCGGCATCAGGAAGGTGGTCAGGATGACGAACAGCATGGAGATGCCGTCTACGCCCATATGATAGGAGATGCCGGAATCCAGCCAGGCAAACTTCTCGACGAACTGGAAGCCGGGCTGCGAATTGTCGAAGCCGGTCCAGATGAACAGCGAAATCACAAACGTGAACGCGGTCGTGAACAGTGCTATGGCGCGGATGTTGCGGCGCGCGTTCTCGCTGTCGTCACGCACGAAAAGGATGAGCAGCACACCAACCAGCGGCAGGAAGGTGACCAGCGATAGGATCGGCCAGGCGGTCATCAGAGCATCATCCAGGTGACGAGTGCGGCAACGCCGATCAGCATGGCGAAGGCATAGTGGTAAAGATAGCCGGTCTGCAGCTTGACGACCCGGTTGGTGACGTCGACGACGCGCGCCGAAATGCCGTCCGGCCCGAGCCCGTCGATGACGGTGCCGTCGCCGGTCTTCCACAGGAAGCTGCCGAGGCGCTTTGCCGGCCGCACGAACAGGAAGTCGTAGAGCTCGTCGAAATACCATTTGTTGAGCAGGAAGGCGTAGAGCAGGCGATGGTTGGCGGCGACGCTCCGAGGCATTTCCGGCGCGCGAATATAGAACTGCCAGGCAATCGCAAAGCCGATCAGCATGGCGATGAACGGTGACAGCTCGACCCACAACGGCACTTCGTGGATTTCGTGCAGGATGTGGTTGTCCGGCAGCGTGAACAGCGACGCCTTCCAGAATTCGGCATAGCCCTCGCCGAAGAAGGCGCCGTGGAAGATCACGCCGGCAAACAGCGCGCCCGCCGCCAGGATGAACAGCGGCACCAGCATGACCGGCGGCGATTCATGGACATGGTGCATGACCTCGTGGCTGGCCCGCGGCTCGCCGTGGAAGGTCATGAAGATCAGCCGCCAGGAGTAGAAGGAGGTGAAGCAGGCAGCAATGACCAGCAATATGAAGGCAAACGCGGCGACCGCATTGTGGCCGGCGAAGGCCGCTTCGATGATGGCGTCCTTGGAAAAGAAGCCGGCCGTGCCGATGATCGTTACCGGGATGCCGACACCGGTCAGCGCCAGCGTGCCGATCACCATCATCCAGTACGTTTTCGGAATGAGCGTCCTCAGGCCGCCCATCTTGCGCATGTCCTGCTCGTCGGAGACGGCGTGGATGACCGAGCCCGAGCCGAGGAACAGCAGCGCCTTGAAGAAGGCGTGCGTGAACAGATGGAAGATCGCCGCGCCATAGGCGCCGACGCCGAGCGCCACGAACATGTAGCCGAGCTGCGAACAGGTCGAATAGGCGATGACGCGCTTGATGTCGTTCTGGACGAGACCGACTGTCGCCGCGAAGAAGGCGGTGAAGGCGCCGATGAAAGTGACCACGGTCAATGCCGAATGCGACAGCTCGAACAGCGGCGACAACCGCGCCAGCATGAACACGCCTGCCGTCACCATGGTCGCGGCATGGATCAGTGCCGAGACCGGCGTCGGGCCTTCCATGGCATCCGGCAGCCAGGTGTGAAGCGGCACCTGCGCCGACTTGCCCATGGCGCCCATGAACAGGAGCAGGCAGACAACCGTCATCGCAGCCTGCTTGTCGAGCGCATAGCCGAGGAAGGTCAGCACGGCCGGGCCTTGCGGCGCGCCTTCCGCCGGAATGAACGTCGCCGCATTGGCGAAGATGGTGCCGAGATTGACCGAGCCGAACAGCACGAACACGCCGAATATGCCGAGCGCAAAGCCGAAATCGCCGACGCGGTTGACGACGAAGGCCTTGATCGCAGCCGCATTGGCCGACGGCTTCTTGTACCAGAAGCCGATCAGCAGATAGGAGGCAAGGCCGACGCCTTCCCAGCCGAAGAACATCTGCACGAGGTTGTCGGCCGTCACCAGCATCAGCATGGCGAAGGTAAACAGCGACAGATAGGCGAAGAAGCGCGGCCGGTCCGGATCGTGATGCATGTAGCCGATCGAGTAGATATGGACCAGCGACGACACCGTGTTGACAACTACCAGCATCACCACCGTCAGCGTGTCGATCCTGAGCGCCCAGGACGCCTCCAGCCCGCCCGACTGGATCCAGCGCATCACCGGCACGGTGAACACCTCTCCGCCGCCGAAGCCAACCGAGAAGAAGGCGACCCACGACAGCACGGCCGCGATCACCAGGAAGCCCGAGGTGATGTATTCGGAAGCCTTGGCCCCGAGCGAGGTGCCGAACAGGCCGACGATCAGAAAGCCGAGCAGCGGAAGGAAGACGATGGCCTGATACATGGTGGTTCCGTCAACCCTTCATCATGTTCACGTCTTCGACCGCGATCGAGCCGCGGTTGCGGAAGAAGACGACGAGAATGGCAAGGCCGATCGCCGCTTCGGCCGCCGCGACCGTCAGCACGAACAGTGCGAACACCTGGCCGACCAAATCGCCGAGCGCCGCCGAAAAGGCGACGAAATTGATGTTGACCGCAAGCAGGATCAGCTCGATCGACATCAGGATGACGATGACGTTCCTGCGGTTCAGGAAGATGCCGAACACGCCGAGCGTGAACAGGATCGCCGATACGGTCAGGTAGTGCGCGATGCCGACGACCATCTCAGACTCCTTCGCCCGTCTTGACCTTGCGGATTTCCACTCCGGTTGCCGCCGTGCGGCCGACCTGGGCGGCGATCGACTGCCGCTTGACGCCCGGCTTGTGGCGCAGCGTCAGCACGATGGCGCCGATCATGGCGACCAGCAGCACCAGCCCCGCTACCTGGAAGTAATAGAGGTAATCCGTATAGAGGATGTCGCCGAGCGCTGCCGTGTTCGACCGCGCGGCCAGGTCCGGAATGGGTTTCGCGACCGTCGCCGCCAGTTTCGGCGCGAATGTATAGCCGCCGAGCACCACGATCAGCTCCGCCGCCAGGATCAGCCCGACCAGCGCGCCGATCGGTGCATATTGCAGGGCGCCTTCCTTCATTTCGGCGAAGTCGACGTCGAGCATCATGACGACGAACAGGAACAGCACCAGCACCGCGCCGACATAGACGACGAGCAGGATCATCGCCAGGAACTCGGCGCCGGTCAGCATGAACAGGCCGGCGGCGTTGAAGAAGGTCAGGATCAGGAACAGCACCGAATGCACGGGATTGCGCGCCGAAATGACCATGAACGCCGATGCCACCGCGACAAAGGCGAAGAGGTAGAAAAAGGCCGCCTCTAGTCCACTCAGCATGGGTTCCCCCGGGTTTCCTGTCAGAACAGGACGTTCGTCCTGTTTTTTGCCACCGCCTCCGGTCGGCAAGTTGCGTGTTCCTTAAACCAGGCCCCTCGCCCCGTCCATGCGTCAAATATCAGCGGTAAGGCGCATCCAGCGAGATGTTGCGCGCCAGCTCACGCTCCCAGCGGTCGCCATTGGCCAGGAGCCTGTCCTTGTCGTAATAAAGCTCCTCGCGCGTTTCCGTCGCGAATTCGAAATTCGGCCCCTCGACAATGGCGTCGACCGGGCAGGCTTCCTGGCAGAAGCCGCAATAAATGCATTTCACCATATCGATGTCGTAGCGCACGGTGCGCCGTGTGCCGTCGTTGCGGCGTGGGCCGGCTTCGATGGTGATGGCCTGTGCCGGGCAGATCGCCTCGCACAGTTTGCAGGCGATGCAGCGTTCCTCGCCGTTCGGATAGCGGCGCAGCGCATGTTCGCCGCGGAAGCGCGGGCTGACCGGCCCCTTTTCATGCGGATAGTTGATCGTCTCCTTCGGCGCGAAGAACTGGCGCATCGACAGGAAGAAAGCGCTGACGAAATCCTGCAAAAGCAGTGACTTGGCGGCCTGGGATAATGCTGACATCAGGCAAACCCGGTGAGTTTGAGAAAGGCGGCGGTGGCGACCACCATGAACAGCGAGATCGGCAGGAAGACCTTCCAGCCGAGCCGCATCAGCTGGTCGTAGCGATAGCGCGGCACGAACGCCTTCACCATGGAGAACATGAAGAACACCAGGCAGACCTTGAGCACGAACCAGATGAGCCCCGGCACCCAGGTGAAGGGTGCGAAGTCGAAGGGCGGCAGCCATCCGCCGAGGAACAATATGGTGGCCAGTGCGCACATCAGGACGACGGCGACATATTCGCCGAGGAAGAACAACAGGAACGGCGTCGAGGAATATTCGACCATATGGCCGGCGACGAGTTCCGATTCGGCTTCCACAAGGTCGAAGGGCGGCCGGTTGGTCTCGGCCAACGCCGAGATGAAGAAGACGATGAACATCGGGAACAGCGACAGCCAATGCCAGTCGAGGAAGGTGTTGGGCAGGCCGAGCCGCGTGCCCAGCCCGTCCTGTTGCGACAAGACGATGTCGGACAGGTTGAGCGAGCCGACGCAAAGCAGCACGGTGACGATGACGAAACCGATCGAGACTTCGTAGGACACCATCTGCGCCGCCGAGCGCAGCGCGCCAAGGAACGGGTATTTCGAATTGGAGGCCCAGCCGCCCATGATGACGCCATAGACCTCGAGCGAGGAGATGGCGAAGACATAGAGGATGCCGACATTGACGTTGGCGATCGCCCAGCCTTCATTGACCGGGATCACCGCCCAGGCAGAGATCGCAAGCACCGCCGACACCAAGGGCGCCAGCAGGAAAACGCCCTTGTTGGCGCCGGACGGGATCACCGGTTCCTTGAAGACGAATTTCAGCAGATCGGCGAAGGCCTGCAGCGTGCCCCACGGGCCGACGACGTTCGGGCCGCGGCGCAATTGCACCGCCGCCCAGATCTTGCGGTCGGCGTAAAGCACATAGGCGACGAAGATCAGAAGCACGACGATCAGCACGACCGATTTCAGAAGAATCAGCAGCGCCGGCAGCACGTAGAAGGAGAAGAAGGTGTCCATGTCTACTCCGCCGCCTGCCTGAAGCCGTTCTTCGCCAAGGCCGAACACTCCGCCATCACCGCTGACGCCCGCGCGATCGGGTTGGTCAGGTAGAAATCCTTGACCGGCGAGGTGAAGGTGCCCTTGTTCAGCCTTCCGCCGAGCTTGGCCACCCTGGCGATGTCGGCCGGGTCGCCGGCAGCGACATGGTCGATGCGGGCGAGATGCGGGTATTCGCCATAGAGCTTTGCGCGCAGCTGCGGCAGCGAATCGAACGGTAGCTTCTTGCCCAGCACATCCGACAGTGCCCGAAGGATCGCCCAGTCCTCGCGCGCTTCGCCGGGCGCAAAGCCGGCCCGGTTGGTCTGCTGCACGCGGCCCTCGGTGTTGACGAAGGTGCCCGACTTCTCGGTATAGGCGGCACCCGGCAGGATGACGTTGGCGCGATGCGCGCCCTTGTCGCCATGCGTGCCGATATAGACGACGAAAGCGCCGCCGGTCTTGGCCATGTCGATTTCGTCGGCACCGAGCAGGAACAGCACATCGGTCTCGCCGAGCATGCCGGCGACATTCCTGCCGCCCTCGCCCGGCACGAAGCCGACATCGAGGCCGCCGACCCGCGCCGCCGCGGTGTGCAGTACGGCAAAACCGTTCCAGTCGGCCCTTGCGGCATTGACGGCGACGGCGAGCTTCGCCGCCTGGCCAAGCACGGCCGCGCCGTCCGGACGCGCCAGCGCACCCTGGCCGACGATGATCAGCGGATGCGTCGCCTTCTTCAGTAGCTGGAAGAACTTGCCGTTGCCGTCGGCCAGATCCTTCAGCGATTCCGGCCCGGCGCCGAGCTGCTCGTAATCATAGCGCGTATCGCCGACGTCGCCGATGACGCCGACCGGCAGATTGCCGGCCCGCCAGCGCTTGCGGATGCGGGCGTTGAGCAAGGATGCCTCGAAGCGCGGATTGGCGCCGATGATCAGCACCGCATCGGCCTGTTCGATGCCTTCGATGGTCGGGTTGAACACATAGCTCGCCCGGCCGAGCGACGGATCGAGTGCGGCGCCGTCCTGGCGGCAGTCGGTGTTCTTCGAGCCGAGCGAAGCCATCAGAAGCTTCAGCGCGTAGATCTCCTCGACGGCGGCAAGATCGCCGGCAATGGCACCGATCTTTTCGGGTGCCGCATTCGACACCGCTTCCTTGATCGCGGCAAAAGCCTCGGCCCAGCTTGCCGGGGCCAGTCTGCCGTCCTTGCGCACATAGGGGCGGTCGAGGCGCTGCGTGCGCAAGCCGTCCCAGACGAAGCGGGTCTTGTCGGAAATCCATTCCTCGTTCACCGCCTCGTTGGTACGCGGCAGGATGCGCATCACTTCGCGGCCCCGGCTATCGACACGGATCGCGGAGCCGACGGCGTCCATCACGTCGATGGATTCGGTCTTGGTCAGTTCCCACGGCCGTGCCTGGAAGGCGTACGGTTTGGAGGTCAGCGCACCGACCGGGCAAAGGTCGATGACATTGCCCTGCAGTTCCGAAGTCATCGCGCTTTCGAGATAGGTGGTGATCTCGGCATCCTCGCCGCGGCCGATCAGGCCGAGCTCGGATATGCCGGCAATCTCGGTGGTGAAGCGGACGCAGCGCGTGCAATGGATGCAGCGGTTCATGATCGTCTTGACCAGCGGCCCGATATACTTGTCTTCGACCGCCCGCTTGTTCTCATGGTAGCGCGAGGAATCGACTCCGAACGCCATCGCCTGGTCCTGCAGGTCGCACTCGCCGCCCTGGTCGCAGATCGGGCAGTCCAGCGGATGGTTGATCAGCAGGAATTCCATCACGCCTTCGCGCGCCTTCTTGACCATCGGCGTGTTGGTGAAGATTTCCGGCGGCTCGCCGTTCGGGCCGGGGCGCAGGTCGCGCACGCCCATGGCGCAGGACGCCTGCGGCTTGGGCGGGCCGCCTTTCACCTCAATCAGGCACATGCGGCAATTGCCGGCGATCGACAGCCGCTCGTGGAAGCAGAAGCGCGGCACTTCTGCGCCGGCGTCCTCGGCCGCCTGCAGCAGCGTGTAATGGTCGGGTACAGTGATCTCTTTCCCGTCGACCTTGAGCTTTGCCATTTCGCCTCAAACCCCTGCGGACGTTCCGCAATCTTTCCTTCCGGGCGCAGCCGAGACCGCGCACGATATTGAATTCACTTTTTGGCCCCGGCCAACGCGGCCGCCTGACCGATCCAGCCGTCACGGCCGATGCGGCCCTTCAACGACAGGTAATCTTCGACCCAGGCGATCTCTTGCGGCGTCCACGCGGCGATCTGGGCGTATGTCCAGATGCCAAGGCCGTTCAGCAACTTTTCCAGTTTCGGCCCGATGCCCGATATCGCCTTGAGGTCGGCGGGCTTGGCTGGCCGATCCATCGGCCTGGGCTGCTTGAAATCTTCCGGCATCAGCCCGGCCGACGCATCCGCTGCAACGGTGCTCGCATTCGCCAAGCTCCGCGCCGCGGTGCTCGTCGCAATGTCGGTCACATCGTTGGCGAAGGACTGCGCCTCGGCAATCAGGGTTTTGGTCGCTGCGCGCGCCTTTGTCGAGGAGCTTTTGCCGGTCGCGGAAAAGCGTTCCGTCCGGGCCTCGAAATCCTCGGCGACCGGCTGCCAAAGCCGCTGCGAGGTTTCGGCCGCGCCCGAAAGCACGCCCATCCAGATGCCAAAGGCGTGGTTGGCAAGACCGATGCCGAGTGCCGTCATCGCCGCCGCGCCCGCGACAGGATGCGCCAGGAGATTGACGGCATTGGCCATCTCCTTCGGCATCATCCTGGTCAGATCCTGGTTCATCTTCAACAACGGGTCCATATCGGGCGTAAAATCGTCGGGTGTCGAAAACAGCGACATAGGTGGTCTCCTGGTCGTTTCCGTCTGCCCCGCGCTCGTTTCCTCGTGTCGGACATTCGTCCGCATTTTGAATACTTCTATTCCGCCGCCGCCAGCACCGGTTCGGCACGGTGCGCGTTGCGCGAAAACTCGTCGATGCGCCGCTCCACCTCGCCGCGGAAATGCCGCATCAGGCCCTGGATCGGCCACGCCGCCGCGTCGCCCAGTGCGCAGATCGTGTGGCCCTCGACCTGCTTCGTCACGTCGAGCAGCATGTCGATCTCGCGCTTCTGCGCTTCGCCGCGCACCAGCCGCTCCATCACCCGCCACATCCAGCCGGTGCCTTCACGGCAGGGCGTGCACTGACCGCAGCTTTCGTGCTTGTAGAAGTAGGAAAGCCGCGCGATCGCTTTCACGATATCGGTCGATTTGTCCATGACGATGACAGCCGCCGTGCCGAGGCCCGATTTCAGATCGCGCAGCGCGTCGAAATCCATCGGCGCGTCGATGATTTGCTCGGCCGGCACCAGCGGCACCGAGGCGCCGCCCGGAATGACCGCCAGCAGATTGTCCCAGCCGCCGCGGATGCCGCCGCAATGTGTCTCGATCAGCTCGCGGAACGGGATCGACATCGCCTCTTCGACGGTGCACGGATTGTTGACGTGGCCGGAGATGCAGAACAGTTTCGTGCCGACATTGTTGGGCCGGCCGAAGGACGAGAACCAGGCGGCACCGCGGCGCAGGATGGTCGGCGCGACAGCGATGGACTCGACATTGTTGACTGTCGTCGGGCAGCCATAGAGGCCGACATTTGCCGGAAATGGCGGCTTCAGCCGCGGCTGGCCCTTTTTGCCCTCGAGGCTTTCGAGCAGCGCCGTCTCCTCGCCGCAGATATAGGCGCCGGCGCCGTGATGCATGTAGATGTCGAAATCGTAGCCGGATGTGTTGTTCTTGCCGATCAGCTTGGCCGCATAGGCCTCGTCGATGGCGCGCTGCAGCGCCTCGCGCTCGCGGATGAACTCGCCGCGCACATAGATGTAGGCTGCGACCGCGCCCATGGCGAAGCCGGCAAGCAGGCAGCCTTCGACCAGCGTGTGCGGGTCGTGGCGCAGTATGTCGCGGTCCTTGCAGGTACCGGGCTCGGACTCGTCGGCATTGACGACGAGATAGCTCGGCCGGCCGTCGCTTTGTTTGGGCATGAACGACCATTTCAGCCCGGTCGGGAAACCGGCACCGCCGCGGCCGCGCAGGCCCGATGCCTTCATCTCGTTGACGATCCACTCGCGCCCCTTGGCAACGATGCCGGGCGTGTTGTCCCAGGCGCCGCGCGCCATGGCACCGGCCAGCGACTTGTCGAAGCGGCCGTAGATGTTGTTGAAGATGCGGTCTCTGTCCTGAAGCATTGCTCGTTCCTCAGACCGGCTTCTTGCCGGTCGGCCGGCTCTTGTTTCCGAGCGACGGTTTGGTCGCCTTGGCGGCAGCCTTCGCCGGTTTAACCTTGGCCTCCGGCGCTTTGAAAGCAGACGCCGGCTCGGCCTTGTTCTTGGGGCCTCTGCGCTGTTTCGAGACGTCCTCGACCTGCGGTTCGGCCTTGTTGGCATTGGCGGCCGAATGCAGAGGCGCTGCGACGCTCGCCGCCCTTTCCGCCGCGGGCGCGACTTTCGTCGCCGACGGCGATTTCAGCGCCGGGTTGGTCTCGACCGCGTCGGTCTTCGGCTTGCTGGCATTCGAGGGCGCAACCGGCGCCGGCGCGGCAGGAGCAGCTGGCGGAACTGATGCTGCGGCGGCAGCCGCCGGCTCTGCATCCTTGGCGGCCTTGGTCGCCGCCCTGGTTTCCCGGTCGCGGGTCGCCTTGAGGATCGCCTTTTCGCTCTTGAGGGTCGTCAGGCCGCTGGCCGGCTCCGAGGTGATGCGGCCGTTTTGCGGTCCTGGCGTCACCGAAGCACCTTTGCCGGCGTCATAGAGGTCGATGATCTCGGCAAGCCGCTCCGGCGTCAAATCCTCATAGGTGTCCTTGAATATCATCACCATCGGTGCGTTGACGCAGGCGCCGAGGCACTCGACCTCCTCCCACGACAGCGTGCCCTTGTCGTTGGTGTGAAACTGGTCGTGATGGATCTTCGAGCGGCAGACATCCATCAGCGCTTCCGAGCCGCGCAGCATGCAGGGCGTGGTGCCGCAGACCTGGATATGCGCGCGGGTGCCGACCGGATTGAGCTGGTACTGGGTATAGAAGGTGGCGACTTCCAGCCCACGGATATAGGGCATGTCGAGCATGTCGGAGATCGTTTCGATCGCCGCCTTGGTCACCCAGCCTTCCTGTTCCTGCGCCAGCATCAGCAAGGGGATGATCGCGGATTGCTCGCGTCCCTTCGGATATTTCTTGATCCACTGCTTCGCCGCTGCCGCATTCGCCCGGTTGAAGGCGAAGGAGGCTGGCTGGAGGCTGGCTTCTGCGAGACGGCGGACTGACATGGAGTTTCGCTTTTATGTTTCTTATTGAACCGAACTGGAGACGCGATAGCAGTTCTCAGATTGCCCTAACACGCATACAAACTCTTCCTTACCGCGCTTCAGACGGATGTATTCATCATAACGATCGTCAACCCAAGAGACACAGTAAGGCCTCGGCCGGCTGGGCACTTGGGCAACAAACGACTCGATCGGACACGGAAGAGAATGAAAACCCATCCCCTCATCCATCGGCGCATGCCTCTCGTATGTACGCCCCATCAGCAAGTCGCCCTCCGAGACCAGCTCAAACCCGATCTTGAGCAGGTCTCGCGAAAGCAATCGACCATCCGGGGCCCAAGCAGGAACTTGGGCCGCCATGGTCAGAACCGCTGCGGTAACAAGCGCGTTCATTGCTACCGATCCACCTCACCAAACACGATGTCGAGGGAACCAAGCACAGCGGTAACGTCGGCCAACATGTGGCCGCGACACAAAAAGTCCATGGCCTGGAGATGCGCGAAGCCGGGCGCGCGCAGCTTGCAGCGATAGGGCTTGTTGGTGCCGTCGGAGACGAGATAGACGCCGAACTCGCCTTTCGGCGCCTCGACGGCCGCATAGACCTCGCCGGCCGGCACGCGGTAGCCTTCGGTGTAGAGCTTGAAGTGATGGATCAGCGCTTCCATCGAGCGCTTCATCGCCGAACGCTTCGGCGGCACCACCTTGCCGTCGAGGTTCGACACCGGCCCGCTGCCCTCCTTGCCGAGCAACAGGTCGACGCACTGGCGCATGATTTTTGCCGACTGCCGCATCTCTTCCATGCGCACCAGATAACGGTCGAAACAGTCGCCGTTCTTGCCGATCGGAATGTCGAAATCCAGCTCGGCATAGCATTCGTAAGGCTGCGATTTGCGCAGGTCCCACGGCGCGCCCGAGCCGCGCACCATGACGCCGGAAAAACCCCAGGCCCAGGCGTCCGCCAAGGAGACGGTGGCAATGTCGACATTGCGCTGCTTGAAGATACGGTTGCCGGTCAAAAGCGCGTCGAGATCGTCGACCGATTTCAGGAATGGGTCGATCCACTTGCCGATGTCCTCGATCAGCTTCTGCGGCAGATCCTGATGCACGCCCCCGGGGCGGAAATAGGCAGCATGCATGCGCGAGCCCGAGGCGCGCTCATAGAACACCATTAGCTTTTCGCGCTCGACAAAGCCCCACAGCGGCGGCGTCAGCGCGCCGACATCCATCGCCTGCGTCGTCACATTGAGGATGTGCGACATGATGCGGCCGATCTCGGAGTAGAGAACTCGGATCAACTGCCCCCGCTTCGGCACCTCGATACCGAGCAGCCGCTCCGCGGCAAGCGCGAAGGCATGCTCCTGGTTCATCGGCGCGCAATAGTCGAGCCGGTCGAGATAGGGCACGGCCTGCAGGTAAGTCTTATGCTCGATCAGCTTTTCCGTGCCGCGATGCAACAGCCCGATATGCGGATCGACGCGATCGACGACTTCGCCGTCGAGTTCTAGAACCAACCGCAAAACACCATGGGCAGCAGGGTGCTGAGGCCCAAAGTTGATATTGAAGTTGCGAACGGAAGTCTCAGCCATTTTGGCGTCTCAATTCGTCTTGGCTTTTTCGTCGCCTGGAAGGACGTAATCCGTCCCCTCCCAAGGGCTGAGAAAATCGAAATTGCGGAATTCCTGTTTGAGCTCGACCGGCTCGTAGATGACGCGCTTGGCTTCGTCGTCGTAACGCACCTCGACGAAGCCGGTCAGCGGAAAGTCCTTGCGCAGCGGATGGCCTTCAAAGCCGTAATCGGTCAGAATCCGCCGCAGATCCGGATGGCCTGAAAACAGCACGCCGTAGAGATCGTAGGTCTCGCGCTCGAACCAGTCGGCGCCGGGATAAATCCCGGTGATCGACGGCACGAGCGTCTCTTCGTCGGCCTGGACCTTGATGCGGACGCGGATATTCTGTCTCGGCGACAGCAAATGATAGACCACGTCGAAGCGCTTTGCCCGCGACGGATAATCGGCGCCGCAAACGTCGATGATCGAGATGAACTGGCATTTCGGATCGTCGCGCAGGAAGGTGACCACCTCGATCAGGTCGCGCGGCTCGACTGGGATGGTGAGTTCGCCATAGGCGAATACCGCCTCGCCGATCCGGCCGACCAGTTTCTCGCCGAGATAGGTCGAGAGATCATTCAACGCCTGGGTCATGACAGCCTCGCCAACCAGTCCAGAATCTTGCGTGAGTCTTCCGGATCTTTCTCACCGAACCAACCGCTCTCCGTGGCCGCGTCAATGGTCAAAAAAACCTGGCATTCATCATCGTCACCCAGCTCGCCAAAAAACAGCTTTCCGACAAACTGCCGGGTTTCGAGGTTTGCCGGGTCCCCGTTCAGGGCAACGCACTCCACAAACAACTTTTCGGTAACTGCTCCCTGGCCCGGCGCCGAAGAGGAAAGCTTGGCCGACATTTCAGCAATCAGGTTCTTGGTTCGATCGCCAAGCGAACGCAGTCTCACGTCGCCATGATAAAA
This sequence comes from Mesorhizobium sp. M0633, assembly GCF_040320645.1. Lineage (NCBI taxonomy): Bacteria > Pseudomonadati > Pseudomonadota > Alphaproteobacteria > Hyphomicrobiales > Phyllobacteriaceae > Mesorhizobium > Mesorhizobium sp. M0633. The sequence continues at coordinate 242,056 of NZ_JAMYQC010000007.1, read as the reverse complement.
GACTATTCGTGGGTCGCTTGTCGGCTCAGCCTCCCAATCATTTAGTCGAATGTCGACACCGAGACCAGCAGCACCAAATTTCGTATCTGCTAAAAGCGCAGAAGAATAAAACGTCGAACCGGCGTCCGTTTTTACAAATCGCTGTTCAGACGTCTTGAACATCAAATCCAGCCAAGGCTTAGGGTTGCCATGAATAATCCCATCTTCATCCACGGCGATTTACCGCTCGATCGTGCCGGTGCGGCGGATCTTCTTCTGCAGCAGAAGGATGCCGTAAAGCAGCGCTTCGGCGCTCGGCGGGCAGCCGGGCACGTAGATGTCGACCGGCACGATGCGGTCGCAGCCGCGCACCACCGAATAGGAATAATGATAATAGCCGCCGCCATTGGCGCATGAGCCCATCGAGATGACGTAGCGCGGCTCCGGCATCTGATCGTAGACCTTGCGCAGCGCGGGCGCCATCTTGTTGGTCAGCGTGCCGGCAACGATCATGATGTCGGACTGGCGCGGGGACGCGCGCGGCGCGACACCGAACCTCTCCGAGTCATAGCGCGGCATCGACGTATGGATCATCTCGACGGCGCAGCAGGCGAGGCCAAACGTCATGAACATCAGCGAGCCGCTGCGCGCCCAGGTGATCAGCGCCTCGGTCGAGGTGACGAGAAAGCCCTTGTCGGCGAGCTCGTTGTTGATCTCCAGGAAGAATGGATCGTCGGACCCTACCGGCCTGCCGGTGTTGGGGTCGATGAGGCCCTTGGGCTTCGGCGCGACGAGCGTGCCGGAACTGTCGTTCAATCCCATTCCAGCGCTCCTTTTTTCCATTCATAGGCAAAGCCGATGGTCAGCACCGCCAAAAACACCATCATCGACCAGAAACCGAGCATGCCGATCTGACTGAACGACACCGCCCAAGGAAACAGGAAGGCCACCTCCAGATCGAAGATGATGAACAGGATCGACACCAGGTAGAAGCGGATATCGAACTTCATGCGGGCGTCGTCGAACGAGTTGAAGCCGCACTCATAGGCCGAAAGCTTTTCCGGATCGGGGTTGCGGTAGGCCACCAGGAAGGGTGCGGCGAGCAGCGCCAGTCCGACGACCAGCGCCACGCCGATGAACAGGACGATGGGCAGGTACGAACTCAACAATGCGTTCATTCTGCAGCTTTCCGTTGCGGCCAATCCACTCTGATTACAGCACCGGACCCACTTGCGGAAGCGTGACAGTTTAACCACTGAACCGTTTTAAGGGGGCTCTATGCTGCAACGCGGCGAGGGTTAGCGCAGCGCTTTCGGCGAAGCAAGTCAAACCTTGTTCAAATCGCGGTGCTGGAACGGCATATCCGGGAAAACTGGTCCGATCCGCTCCTGTTTGATTTCCTTCACTTTTTACTCCACTTTTCTCTCCTGACATGGATGCCGCCAAAACCCTGTTAGCATGGCACGGAATCGCAGGTCATTTTCTCGTCTAACATCGTCTGGATGCCGCCTTCATGAAGGAAAAAATCTCGCTTGCCATGGCCCGTCGCATTGCGCTCGCGGCACAGGGATTCAACGACCCGCGCCCCACCGGCACGCCTGACCGCCGGCATCTGGCCCGCGTGCTTGCCCGTACCGGCCTGCTGCAGATCGATTCCGTCAGCGCCGTGGTGCGCGCCCATTATATGCCTCTTTATTCGCGGCTTGGCCCTTACAAGCTGGCGTTGCTCGACAACGCCGCCGTCACGCGCAAGCGCATGGTCTTCGAGTATTGGGCGCATGAAGCCTCGTTCTTGCCGGTCGAGACCTATCCGCTGATGCGCTGGCGCATGCAGCGGGCCGAACGCGGCGACGAAATGTACAGCGGACTGGCCAAATGGGGCCGCGAGCACGCCGCCTATATCGAAGACATCTCTCGCGAGGTCGCCGAACGAGGCCCGATCGCAGCGTCGGCTTTCGAAGGGCAGAAGGGTTCGGGCGGCTGGTGGGGCTGGAGCCATGCCAAGCACGCCTTCGAATGGCTGTTCTGGGCCGGCCGCATCACCACTGCGCATCGCCGCGGCTTCGAGCGGTTCTACGATCTGCCGGAGCGCGTGCTGCCGCCGGCGGTACTCGCGCTACCGGTTCCCTGTCCCGAGGATGCACATCGCGAATTGCTGCGCATCTCGGCCCGCGCCCACGGCATCGCCACGGCAGGAGACCTGCGCGACTATTTCCGGCTGTCGCCGGCCGACATCAAGGGCCGCATCGAGGAGTTGGTCGAGGCCGGCGACCTGTTGCCGGTGAGCGTCGAAGGCTGGAACAAAACAGCCTATCTCCACAAGGACGCCCGTTTACCGCGCAAGATCGAGGCGCGCGCCTTGCTCGCGCCGTTCGATCCTGTCGTCTTCGAGCGGTCGCGCACCGAGCGCTTGTTCGATTTCCACTACCGCATCGAGATCTACACGCCGGCCGAAAAGCGCCGGTATGGCTATTACGTGCTGCCGTTCCTGTTCGGCGACAGCATCGTCGGGCGCGTTGACCTCAGGGCCGACCGCCCGGCCGGCGTACTGCGCGTCCATGCCGCCTATGCGGAGCCCGGCGCCTCGCTGCAAACCGCAGCCGAGCTTTTCGAAGAATTGAAGCAGATGCAGGGCTGGCTCGGCCTGGAACGCATCGAGGTGACCGCTGCCGGCGACCTCGGCCGTTCGCTCGCGGATATCGCCGCGTCATAGACGTGCGTTGACACGACTGCCTCCACAAGCCTAAATCCGTTCCAGACGGTCCCCTGCCCGCAACGGCAAGGGCCAAGAGGGAATGCGGTGCGAAATCTCGATTTCAAATCCGCGGCTGTCCCCGCAACTGTAAGCGACGAGCCTCGGCCGAAAACCACTGGGATATTCCCGGGAAGGCGGCACCCAGGCGATGACCCGCGAGCCAGGAGACCTGCCGTCTAGGACATAAGAATCCGATCGCCTGGCGGGTTTTCCGGGCAAGGAGCCTGATTTGGAACGCGACAGCAGTTTTCCGGCTGAGACAGCGGATTTATTGTCCGGCCATGGCGATTCCCCGGCCGGCGTTACCGTGATCGTCTGCTCGTCCTGCCGGGACGAGACCGGATCGGACGCTCATCCGCGCGCCGGCGAGCTGCTTGCCGAGGACACACGCCGCGCCGCTTCCGGCGAAAACATCAATATCCGCACCGTCGAATGCCTCGGCAACTGCAAGCGCCGGCTCAGCGCCGCCATGCTGCGCGACGGCTGCTGGAGCTACGTCTTCGGCGACCTGACCACGACCAGCGGCGCCGATCTCGTCGCTGGGGCAAAGCTCTTCGCCACCGCGACGGACGGTCTCATTCCATGGCGCGGCCGCCCCGATTGCCTGAAGCGTGGCCTGGTTGCCCGCATCCCACCCCTCGACCTTTTGAAGGATCAGATATGACCGCTTCCGTCTCCCGCGTGCCCTGCACCGTCGTCACCGGCTTTCTCGGCGCCGGCAAGACGACGCTGATCCGCCATCTGCTCGAAAATGCCAAAGGCAAGCGGCTGGCCATCATCGTCAACGAGTTCGGCGATATCGGCATCGACGGCGAGATCCTGAAGGGCTGCGCCATCGACACCTGCCCCGAGGAAAACATCGTCGAGCTGGCCAATGGTTGCATCTGCTGCACCGTCGCCGATGATTTCGTCCCGGCGCTGGACCAGATCCTGTCGCTGACGCCGAGGGTCGACCACATCCTGATCGAGACATCCGGCCTCGCTTTACCCAAGCCGCTGGTCCAGGCCTTCCAGTGGCCGTCGGTGAAAAGCCGCGTGACGGTCGACGGCGTCATTGCCGTGGTCGACGGACCGGCGCTGGCTGATGGCCGCGTAGCCAATGACATGGACGCCCTGCAGGCCCGGCGCGCACAGGACGAGACGCTCGACCATGACGATCCGGTCGAGGAAGTGTTCGAAGACCAGCTCGCCTGCGCCGACCTGATCATCCTGTCGAAGAGCGACCTGCTGGACGCCGCCGGCTCGGCCCGTGCCAATGCCGTCATCGGCAAGCACGTTGCGCGGGCGGTGAAGATCGTACCGACTTCGCAAGGCAAGGTCGACCCGTCGGTGCTGCTCGGCCTCGGCCTTGCCGTCGAGGACGACATCGAGAACCGCAAGACCCACCACGACGACGAGCTCGACCACGAACATGACGATTTTGACTCGTTCGTCATCGACATCGCGTCTGTGTCCAACCCGGACGAGCTCGCACAACGGGTCGCCACGGCGGCGGAGGAAGAAAACGTGTTGCGCGTCAAGGGTTTCGTCGAAGTCGGCGGCAAGCCGATGCGGCTCCTGCTGCAGGCCGTCGGTCCGCGCGTCAACCACTATTACGACCGCGCCTGGACCGCTGAAGACGACCGCCGCTCGCGCCTGGTCGTCATCGGCCTGAAAGGGCTGAACCGCCCGGCCATCGAGCGTATCCTCGCCGGCTGACCCCAGGTACGAGCCGCGATGCACATCCTCACCACCACATCCGCCTCGCTCGACGATCTCGCCGAGCCCGTCGATCTCAGGCAAACGCCTGCGGATGTCGTGGCGCTGTCCTTCACCGACAGCGACCTGGCCGGGCTGGCGGCGGCGTGGAAGGCAGATGCGCACCGCCTGCCGTCGATGCGGCTCGCCGCCTTGCGCGACCTGCGCCATCCGATGTCCGTCGACCTGTGGATCGACAGCGTCGCCCGCCACGCCAAGGTCATTCTGGTCCGCATCCTCGGCGGCTATGACTGGTGGCGCTATGGCTGCGACCAGCTCGCCGTTATCGCGCGAAATCGCGGTATCAAGCTGGCGCTCCTACCGGGCGAGAGCCACGACGAGGATTTGCGACTGATCGAAGGCTCGACGCTGCCGCGCGAGGAGTTGGACGCCCTGCTTGGCTATTTCCGCGAGGGCGGGCCGGCAAATATGACGGCGCTGGTGCAGAGGCTGGCAAGTCTCGCTGGATCGGGTGCGGCGGTAGCCGAACCTGTTAGCGTGCCAAAGGCGGGATTTTACGAGCCGGGACTGGGGGTAGTAGAACGCGGCGTCCCCCTCCCCCTCGAGGGGAGGGTCCGGCCGCAGGCCGGGGGTGGGGTCCTCTCCGAAGCGCGCCTACACAAAACGTCGCGCACTGCCGTGACGACCGCACCCGGCCCTGCGGGCCACCCTACCCTCGAGGGGAAGGGGGACGTCGTGCCAATTCTCTTCTACCGTTCGATGCTGCTCGCCGCCGATGTCGCGCCCATCGACGCGCTTTTCGAAGCCCTGCGCCACCGCGGCATGGCTCCCGTGCCTCTGTTCGTCTCCAGCCTCAAGGACCCGGCGTCGCTCGCCTTTGTCGAAACCGCGCTCGCAACCCTGAAGCCTGCCGCCATCATCACCGCCACAGCTTTCGCCTCGGGTGCCGAGCCCGGTGTCGAAACCCTGTTCGACCGCGCCGGCGTGCCGGTGTTCCAGGTCATCGTCGCGACCACCCGCCGCGACATCTGGCAAACCAATCAGCGCGGCCTGGCGCCCGCCGACCTTGCCATGCATGTCGTCCTGCCCGAGCTCGACGGCCGCATCCTGGCCGGCGCCATTTCATTCAAGAGCGAAAGCGAAACCGACCCGGCGCTGGCCTTCCGCGCCTTCGCCAACCGGCCTGAGCCCGACCGCGTGGCGCAAGTGGCGAACCGTGTCGAGGCCTTCGTGCGCCTGCAGCGGACGCCGCGTGCGGAGCGCAAGCTCGCCATCCTGATCCCCGACTATCCGAGCGCCCCCGGTCGCACCGGCTACGCGGTTGGTCTCGACGTGCCGTCCAGCGTGCTGGCAATGCTGCACGACCTGAGCGAACAGGGCTACGCCGTTGAAAGGATTCCGCAAACGCCGCGCGAGTTGCTAGAGGTGCTGGAAAAGGACAGCCAAGGGTTGGCCCTACACGACTATCAGACCTTTTCGAAGGAATTGCCTGCAGCGGCAATCGCTGCGGTAGAGGCGGCTTGGGGGAATGCGGCAGATGAGACAAGTTTGTGCGAGGCACCCCCCTCTGTCCTGCCGGACATCTCCCCCTCAAGGGGGGAGATTGGCAGTTTCGCCGACGGCTCTCTCTCAACATCCTTGGTGATTGGCGAAAGCAGAGACAACAGCGCAATCTCCCCCCTTGAGGGGGAGATGTCCGGCAGGACAGAGGGGGGTGTTCAGGCGCCTAGCGCCGCAAAATTCGCCTTCCGCGCAGCCACCTTCGGCAACGTCACCGTGGCACTCGCACCTGACCGCGGGCGCTCAGCCGACCGCCGCGCCGACTATCACGACCCGACGCTGCCGCCGCGCCATGCGCTGGTCGCCTTTGGCCTCTGGCTGCGCAAGTCGCTCGGCATCCATGCAATTGTCCATGTCGGCGCCCACGGCACGCTGGAGTGGCTGCCCGGCAAGACCGTGGCGCTCAGCGAAAACTGCTTTCCCGAGATAGTCACCGGTCCCCTGCCCGTCATCTATCCCTTCATCGTCTCCAACCCGGGAGAGGCAGCGCAGGCCAAGCGGCGCATTGCCGCCGTCACGCTCGGCCATCTGCCGCCGCCGCTGACCGGCGCCGGGCTGGACGAAAACCAGCACAGGCTTGAACGACTGGTTGACGAATATGCCCAGGCCGACGGGCTCGACCGCCGCCGCCGCGACCGCCTGGCGAAGCTGATCGTCGAGACGGCGGAAAAGACCGGCCTCGCCTCAGAGGCAGGCGTCGCCAGGACCGACGCAGCCGACGAGGCTTTGCGCCGCATCGACGCCTGGCTCTGCGATCTCAAGGATTTCGCCATCAAGGACGGCCTGCACATTTACGGCCGCGCGCCGGAAGGCGAGGCTGATCCGTTGCGGCGGCAAAGTGCGGCAGCTGAAAAAACCGCGCTGCTTGCCGCCCTCGATGGCCGCCACGTCGCTGCCGGTCCGGCCGGTGCGCCGGCGCGTGGCCGGAGCGATGTGCTGCCCACCGGCCGCAATTTGTTTACCGCCGACCCGCGCACCATGCCGACGCCGACCGCCTATGATCTGGGCAAGATGGCAGCGGAAGAAGTGGTCCGCAGCTACATGCAATCGCATGGCGACTGGCCGCGCTCGCTGGTCATCGACCTGTGGGGCTCGGCCTCGCTGCGCACCGGCGGTGAGGAGATCGCGCAAGGCCTGGCGCTAATGGGCTGCCGGCCGCAATGGGATTCCGCCACCGGCCGCATCACCGGCATAGATGTGCTGCCGCCGGCAACACTCGGCCGTCCGCGCATCGATGTCACCTGGCGCATATCGGGCCTGTTCCGCGACATGTTCCCGACCCAGATCGCGCTGATCGACGCCGCGGCCAACGCGGTGGCGACCCGCGACGAGGACGATTCGGAAAACCCGCTCGCCGCTAGGACCCGCATCGACGGCAAGATCGGCCCGCGCATTTTCGGCACCTCGCCGGGCACTTACGGCGCGGGCGTCGAGGACTTGTTGTCGAGCGGCGACTGGGCCGCGCGCGAAGAGATCGGCCGCACCTATCTCGCCGCCACCTCGCACGCCTATGGCGGCTCCGAGGGCAAAGGCATTTCGGCGCCCGGCGCGTTCGAGGATCGCCTCGCCGAGGCCGACCTTCTGGTTCATAGCGGCGACGACCCCGGCCGCGACATCCTCGAAGGCTCGGCCGACGTCGCCTTCATCGGCGGCTTTTCGGCAGCACTTGCCGCGCTCGGCAAAAACGCCGACGTGATCGTGCTCGACACCACGGACCCGCAAAGACCGAAGCCGCGCTCGGTTGGTGAGGCCGTATCCCGGGTAGTTCGCGCCCGCGCGGTCAACCCGCGCTTCATCGCCGGCCAGATGCGTCATGGCCCGCGCGGCGCCTCGGAATTCGCCGAGACGGTCGACCGGCTTGTCGGCTTTGCTGAGACTACCCATGCCATATCGGGCACGCTGATCGAGGCGATGCACGACGCCTATCTTGGCGACCCCGTGGTGCGCGCCTTCATACTGCGCGAGAACCCGGCGGCGGCGAAGGTGATTGCCGAGCGTTTGCTGTCGGCACGGCGGCGCGGGCTCTGGCATCCGCTGCGCAATTCGATCGATGACGATCTCGCCGCACTGATTGCCGAAGCGCAAGCTCTGGGAGTGGCGGCATGAACGCTTTCTCGCGCCGTGGCGCCTGCCCTGCCTTGTCCGCGCCGATGCAGACCGGCGACGGGCTGCTGGTGCGGCTCAATCCGGTCGCTGGAGGACTGTTGCCGAAATCGTTGATCGGACTCTGCGAATCTGCCTTGCGCCATGGCAACGGTATCATGGAAGTGACCGCCCGCGGCAGCCTGCAGATCCGCGGCCTGACGTCGGCAAGCGCGCGGCTGCTGGCGATGGAGGTCGATGCGCTCGGCATCGCGGTGCGCACCGGCGTGCCGGTCGAGACCGGCCCGCTGGCCGGGCTCGACCAGGAGGAGATAGCCGACCCGCGCCCAATGGCGCAGCGGATTCGGGCGGCAATTGAGGACGCCGGTGTTACGCAACGGCTTGGCCCGAAGGTGTCGGTGATTGTTGACGGCGGCGGGCAGCTGACAATGGATGCGGTTACGGCCGATGTCAGGCTGGTCGGGGTGCGGGCCGCCGACGGAATTAAGTGGCGGGTATCGCTCGCCGGAGATGCGCAGGGTGCCACGCCGCTGGCGATGTCCGAGGAAGATGCGGCTTGTGACATCGCCGTCGCCATTCTCAGGATGGTTGCCGAAAAGGGCCGCGATGCCCATGCGCGGGATTTGACGGCGAGGCAGCTGAGATCTCTCGCAAGTTGGCGATCCGTCGCGCCCCCCTCTGTCCTGCCGGACATCTCCCCCACAAGGGGGGAGATCGGCAGCTTCGCCGGCGGCTTCCCCCCAGCACCTTCGGCGATTGGCGAAATCGGAGACGAAGGCGCAATCTCCCCCCTAGAGGGGGAGATGTCCGGCAGGACAGAGGGGGGCGCGAAGGATCGCCGGCCCATCGGAGTTTTCGATCTGGCAGCCGGCAGTACCTCCCTCGGCATCGGCCTGCCGTTCGGCAGCATACCAGCGCAAAAACTTATCGATCTCACCCAATACGCCCTCATCCTCGGCACCACCGAAATCCGTCTGGCGCCGGGTCGCACGCTGCTTTTGCTTGGCCTCTCCCCAGCCGCATGTCTTTCACTCCAGAAAACCGCCGCAACCCTCGGCTTCGTCACCGACGCAGCCGATCCGCGCACCAGGATCGCCGCCTGCCCGGGTGCTTCCGCCTGTGCCTCGGGCCGCATCGCGACACGCAACATCGCCGAGACCATCGCCGTGGAAGACCGCGATATCCTCGATTCCTCGCTGACGCTGCACATCTCCGGCTGCGCCAAGGGTTGCGCCCATCCCGGTCCGGCGGCGCTGACCCTGGTCGGTGGCGAAAACGGAGCCGGACTTGTCGTGGACGGGACGGCAAAGGCATTGCCCGCCGGATACAGGCCGGGCTACGACGCCGCGCACGGCATCGGCCGCGTTGCAGCGATGATCCGCAGCGCACGACATTCCGGCGAAACCGCTGCCGCCTGCCTGGCAAGGCTCGGCGCGGCCGGCATCACCGAAATCTACCGACAGGAATGAGCATGCCCGCCCAGAACGCCTACGACTACATCCATGACGGCACGGCGATCTACGAGCGCTCCTTCGCCATTATCCGCGCCGAGGCCGACCTGTCGCGCTTTTCCGAAGCCGAGGCCGAAATCGCTATCCGCATGATCCACGCCTGCGGCCAGGTCGATGCTTGCAGGCACTTCGTTTTCTCGAGCGATTTCGTCGCCGCCGCGCGCACGGCCCTGGGCGCCGGCGCGCCGATCTTCTGCGACGCGCAGATGGTCTCGCACGGCGTCACGCGCGCCCGGCTGCCGGCCGGCAACGATGTGATCTGCACGCTGCGCGATCCGCGGACCGCCGACATCGCGAAAAAGATCGGCAACACCCGCTCGGCCGCCGCGATCGACCTGTGGGGCGAGCGCATGGCCGGTTCGGTCGTCGCCATCGGCAATGCGCCGACAGCCCTTTTCTATCTGCTGGAAAAACTGCGCGACGGCGCGCCGAAGCCGGCGGCGATCATCGGCATGCCGGTCGGGTTTGTCGGCGCCGCTGAATCGAAAGATGCGCTGGCCGAAAATTCCTATGGCGTGCCTTACGCCATCGTGCGCGGCCGGCTGGGCGGCAGCGCCATGACCGCCGCCGCCCTCAATGCATTGGCGAGGCCGGGCCTATGAATGCGATTGCAAAAGGCAGGCTTGTCGGCGTCGGCACCGGACCCGGCGACCCGGAACTCTTGACGCTGAAGGCAGTGCGCGCGCTGGCTGAGGCCGATGTCGTCGCGCATTTCGCCAAGCGCGGCAACAACAGCAACGCCCGGGCCATCGTCGAAACCCATTTTCGCCCCGATTTGATTGAACTGCCGCTGCTCTATCCGGTGACGACCGAGATCGACAAGGACCACAGCGATTACCGCTCGCAGATCACCGATTTCTACGAGCAATCGGCCGAAAAGGTCGCCGCGCACCTCAGCGCCGGCAGGATGGTCGCTGTGCTTTCGGAAGGCGACCCGCTTTTCTACGGCTCCTACATGCATCTTCATGTCCGGCTGGCGCACCGTTTTCCGACCGAAGTCATTCCCGGCGTCACCGCCATGTCCGGCTGCTGGTCGGCGACCGGCCTGCCGATCGTCCAGGGCGATGACGTGCTGACGGTGCTGCCGGGCACCATGAGCGAATTCGAGCTGACGCGTCGCCTCGCCGACACCGACGCTGCGGTGATCATGAAGGTCGGCCGCAACCTGCCCAAGATCAGGCGCGCGCTGGAGGCAACCGACAAGCTGGCGCGGGCCATCTATGTCGAGCGCGGCACCATGCCGGGCGGTGTCTCGATGCGGCTTGCCGACAAAAAGGATGACCAGGCGCCTTATTTCGCCATCGTGCTGGTGGCCGGCTGGTCGGGCCGGCCAAGCGCATTGAAAGCCGAAGCATGAGCGGCCGCCTCACTGTCATCGGCCTCGGGCCCGGCAACGCCGACCAGGTGACGCCGGAGGCAAGCCGTGCCGTTGCCGAGGCAAAATTCTTCTATGGCTATAAACCCTATCTCGACCGGCTCGATCTGCGCCCCGACCAGATTCGCGTCGCTTCCGACAATCGCGAGGAACTCGCGCGCGCCAGGGACGCGCTGCTGAAGGCTGTGGAAGGCCACGATGTCGCCGTCGTGTCGGGCGGCGATCCCGGCGTCTTCGCCATGGCCGCGGCTGTCTGCGAGGCGATCGAGGCGGGCCCGCCCGAATGGCGCGCGGTCGACATCGCCATCGTGCCTGGCATCACCGCCATGCTCGCCGTTGCCGCCCGCATCGGCGCGCCGCTCGGCCATGATTTCTGCGCCATCTCGCTGTCCGACAATCTGAAGCCGTGGGACCTGATCGAGCTACGCCTGCTGGCGGCAGCCGGCGCCGGCTTCGTAATCGCGCTCTACAACCCGATCAGTAAGGCGCGCCCATGGCAGCTAGGCCGCGCCTTCGAATGCCTTGCTGCGATCCTGCCCGGCACCACGCCGGTGATCTTCGGCCGTGCCGCCGGCCGTCCCGACGAGCGCATCGAGGTTTTTCTGCTGGCCGACGCCGATGCCGCGAAGGCCGACATGTCGACCTGCATCATCATCGGCTCGCCGGAAACCAGGATCATCAAGCGGGGTGACAAGGCCGCGCTGGTCTACACGCCGCGTTCGGCAGCGGGCCCAAGAACATGACCGACCAGAAAATGATCGACCATCTCGGCAAGAGATTCGACGGTCTCAGCCGACGTGACGTCCGGCAGCGCCGGCCTGCGGATCATCACCGCCTCGATCCCCAGCGCTCGCGCCGCCGCGATCTTGCCGTAGGTCGCCTCGCCGCCGCTATTTTTGGAAACAACGACTTCGATGCCACGGCTTCCGAGCAGCGCGCGCTCATCGACCTCATGAAACGGCCCGCGCGCCAAGAGATAGGTCGCGTCAGGCACAGCGAGCCTGGGCTCGACCGGGTCGACACTGCGGATGAGATAATGATGCTGGGGGGCGGCCTTGAAGGCAGCGACCTCCTGTCGCCCGAGCGCCAGGAACACGCGGCGCGGCACCGATCCCAAAGCCGTCACCGCGCTGGCAACGGTGTCGACCAACATCCAGCGATCACCTTCGACCGCCTCCCATCCGGGACGCCTGAGCGCAACGATAGGCACGCCGGTCATGCGCGCCGCTTCCGCCGCATTGCCGGAGATTCGCGCCGCATAGGGATGCGTGGCGTCGATCAGCAGGTCGATCTTGTTCTGGCGGAGATATGCCGCCAGCCCGCCGGCACCGCCGAAGCCGCCGACCCGCACCGGCACCCCCTGCGCGGCCGGGTTTTCGGTGCGGCCGGCCAGCGACAGCATGACCGAAATATCCGCGCGCGCGGCCAGCTTTCCGGCCAGTTGCCGGGCTTCGGTGGTTCCGCCGAGGATCAGAATGCGGTGGGTCATCATGCCTGCTGAAGCTCCGCGCGGCGCCAAGCTCACCTCAAAGTGGCTCACGATCATCGGCATCGGCGAGGACGGTGTAGCGGGTCTCGGCGACGAGGCCAAGCGGTTGATCGCGGAGGCCGAATTCGTCTTCGGCGGCAAGCGCCACCTTGCCCTCGTCGCGTCGCTCGCCAAAGGTGAAGCGCGCGCCTGGCCGACACCTTTCGATGCCGAGCTGCGCGACGTGCTGGCGCTCTCCGGCAGACGCGTCTGCGTGCTGGCCTCCGGCAATCCCTTCTACCACGGTGTCGGCGTCACCCTCGCCCGCAAGGTCGCGGCAGAGGGTATGCGGGTGATCCCCGCGCCCTCGGCCTTTTCGCTGGCCGCCTCACGCCTGGGCTGGGCGCTGCAGTACGTCGAGACCATTTCGCTGCATGGCCGCTCGCTCGACCTGATCCGGCCGTTGCTGCATCCTTGCACCCGCATTCTCGCGCTGACCTCGGACAGCGATGCACCGGAAGCGATTGCCGGTCTGCTGACAGAGCTCGGCTTCGGCGCCTCGCAGCTGACCGTTCTGGAGGCGCTGGATGGGCCGAACGAAAGGCTGCGCTCGGCGAGCGCCGGCACTTTCGCCCTCGAAAAGATCAACCCGCTCAACGTGCTCGCGATCGAAGTTGAATCGACTTCGCAAGCACGCATCCTGCCGCTGACATCAGGCCTTGCCGATCATTTGTTCGAGCACGACGGCCAGATCACCAAGCGCGAAGTGCGCGCCGTCACCCTGTCCGCTCTCGCGCCAAGACGCGGCGAGTTGCTGTGGGATATCGGCGCTGGCTCAGGCTCGATCGGCATCGAGTGGATGCTGGCCCATCCCTCCATGCGTGCGATCGCCGTTGAGGCAGATCCGGCCCGCGCCGCGCGCATCCGACGCAACGCCGCGGCTTGCGGCGTTCCCGGTCTTGCCGTCGTTGAAGGTTCGGCACCGCAAGCGCTTGGGCTGGAGACGCCCGCGGCGATCTTTATCGGCGGCGGCGGCAGCGATGCCGGCGTGCTGGAGGGAGCCATGGATGCCTTGCCAGCCGGCGGCCGCCTCGTCGCCAATGCGGTGACCCTGGAGATGGAGGCACTGCTGCTTTCCCGTCACGCCGCGCTCGGCGGCGAACTCACCCGCATCGCTGTATCCCGTGCTTCGCCGGTCGGTTCGATGCAGGCGTGGCGGCCGGCTATGCCGGTTACCCAATGGAGCTGGGTGAAGCCATGATGGTCGCGGGCATCGGCAGCCGCAAAGGCGTCAGCGCAACGGACGTGCTTGCCGCGGTAGAAACCGCGCTGGAGGCGCACGGGCTTGCCCTGTCGGCGCTTTCGGCCCTCGCGACCGCGTCTCTCAAGCAGGATGAAGCGGCAATCTTCGCCGCCGGACGCGAACTCCGCCTTCCGGTGATCGTCGTCGAGCAGGATGAACTCAAAGCCGCATCTACGACCAGCCGTTCCGACCTATCGCAGGAGCATGCCGGCACGCCGTCGGTTTCCGAAGCCTCGGCGCTTGCCGCCGCCGGCAAAGGCGCAAAACTGCTCGGGCCGCGCACCGTGCTCGGTGCTGTCACTTGCGCCATCGCCATCAGCGGAGATGCGGCATGACCGTTCACTTCATCGGTGCCGGCCCGGGTGCTGCCGACCTCATCACCTTGCGCGGCAGCCGCCTGCTCGGCAGTTGTTCCGTCTGCCTCTATGCCGGATCGATCGTCGCGCCGGAGCTGTTGCAGCACTGCGCGCCCGGAACGCGGTTGATCGACACCGCGCCGATGTCGCTCGACGAGATCGAGGCCGAATATCTGGCCGCCCACGCGGCCGGCCATGATGTCGCCCGCCTGCATTCCGGCGATCTTTCGGTGTGGAGCGCCGTTGCCGAGCAGATCCGCCGGCTGGAAAAGCACGGCATTCCTTACACGCTGACGCCGGGCGTGCCGTCCTTCGCCGCTGCGGCGGCAGCGCTGCGCCGCGAGCTGACCATTCCAGAAGTCGCGCAAAGCCTGGTGCTGACCCGCATCTCCGGCCGCGCCTCGAAAATGCCTCCCGGCGAAACGCTGGCCGGCTTCGGCCGCACCGGCGCCACGCTGGCCATCCACCTTGCCATCCACGCTATCGACCGGATCGTCGCCGAACTGACGCCGTTCTATGGCGCCGATTGCCCGGTGGCGGTCGTCTTCCGTGCTTCCTGGCCGGACGAGCGCGTGCTGACCGGCACGCTGGCCACTATCGAGGCGCAACTGGCCGCCGATCCGATGGAACGCACGGCAATCATCTTCGTCGGCCGCTCGCTGGCGGCGGAGGGCTTTGGCGAAAGTTCACTGTACGACGCGCACTACCAGCGACGCTTTCGCGGACGGGACGGATTGTGAGCGGCAGCAACAGAAACACCATCGTCGAGCAGGCGCTCACCCGGCTCAACTTCAAGCCGCGCCAGCTTGAGCCCGGCCACGTCTGGCTGGCCGGCGCCGGCCCCGGCGATCCCGGCTGCCTGACGCTGGAAGTGCTGGCCGCCCTCGGACAGTGCGACGCGCTGGTTTATGACGCGCTGGTCTCGCCAGAAGTCGTCGCTGTCGCCGAGGGCGCGGAACTGTTCTATGCCGGCAAGCGCGGCGGCAAGCCGTCGATGAAGCAGGACGACATCACCGCTCTGCTGGTCCGGCTGGCGCGCGCGGGCCGGCGCGTCGTCAGGCTGAAGGGCGGCGACCCCTACATTTTCGGGCGTGGCGGCGAAGAGGCGCTGGCGTTGGCCGGGGAAACTATCCCGTTCCGCATCCTGCCTGGCCTGACGTCCGGCCTCAGCGCGCTGGCCGCGACCGGCATTCCCGGCACCATGCGCGGCATCAACAAGGCGCTGATCCTGGCGACCGGCCATGCCGCCGGCACCGATGATGATCTCGACTGGGCGGCAATCGCCCGCACCGGCCAGCCGGTGGTCGTCTATATGGGTATGGCCAACCTGCCGCTGATCGCCGCTTCGTTGCTAGAGGGCGGCCTGCCGTCTTCGACGCCCGCCGCGGTCATCGTTGCCGCGACGACGCCGCAGGAGCGTATCGTCGTCGCCACGCTCGCCACGATTGCCGAGGAAACGGCCGCAGCCGGCTTGACCTCGCCGGCGCTGATCGTCGTCGGCGGCATCGTCGGGATGCGCGCGGCACTAGCGGGTGAGCCATGACCCGCGCCATCATCATCGGCGCGCCGCGCTCGGGCTCGGGCAAGACCAGCGTCACCATCGGCATTTTGCGCGCACTTGCCCGGCGCGGCCTGAAAGTGCGCGGCGCCAAATCCGGCCCGGACTATATCGATCCTGGCTTCCACACCGCAGCCACTGGCCTGTCCGGTGTCAATCTCGACAGCTGGGCAATGCCGCCCGCCCTGCTCAACGCACTGGCCGGCGAAGCGACCGAAGATGCCGATTTTATCTTCCTCGAAAGCGCCATGGGCCTGTTCGACGGGATCCCTGCTGCTCCAGGCCGTTCCGGCTCGGCTGCCGATCTTGCCCGGCTTTACGGCCTGCCGGTGCTGCTTGTGCTCGATGTCTCCGGTCAGTCGACCACGGCAGCGGCCGTCACCAAGGGTTTTGCTACCTACGATCCGGATGTGCGCATGGCCGGGGTCGTACTCAACCGGCTGGGCAGCGAGCGCCACCGCCGGCTATGCGGCGATGCCATCGAAGCACTCGGTCTGCCTGTCGTCGGCGCTATCCTGCGCGATCCCTCGCTCAACCTGCCCGAGCGCCATCTCGGCCTCGTCCAGGCCGGCGAATATGAGAATCTGATGGCGCATCTCGACCGGCTGGCCGACATGGTCGAGCGCTCGCTCGACCTCGACTCCATTATGGCGCTGGCGGCGCCATTCACGCCCGCGCCGGGCAATTTCGACGACGCGCTGCCGCCGCCCGGCCAGCGCATCGCATTGGCCGAGGACGCCGCCTTCACCTTCCTCTATCCGCACGTTGCCGCGCATTGGCGCAAGGCCGGCGCCGAGATCGTTCCGTTCTCGCCGCTCGCCGATGAAGCGCCTGGCGACAATTGCGATGTCTGCTGGCTGCCCGGCGGCTATCCCGAACTTCATGCCGGCCGCCTCGCGGCCGCGGCGAATTTCAGGGCCGGCATGGCGCGGTTCGCCGCCACGCGGTCGGTGCACGGCGAGTGCGGCGGCTTCATGGTGTTGGGCGAAGCGCTCGAGGACGCGTCGGGCGAGACGCATCCGATGCTCGGCCTGCTCGGTCATTCGACCAGCTTCGCCAAGCGCAAGATGAACCTCGGTTACCGCGAGGCGCGGCTGCGGTCCGGCTGTCCGCTCGGCGGCCAAGGCACGCTGATCCGCGGCCATGAATTCCACTACGCGCAGATGATTGCGACCGGCAATGACGAGCCGTTGGCCGACCTCGCCGACGGTCAAGGAAATCCGCTCGGCGCCTCGGGCTACCGGCGCGGCAATGTCAGCGGCACGTTCTTCCATGCCATTGCGAGGGGCGGATGAAGGCCTCGCAACAGCAAATTCTCGACGACATCGCGCTTTGCCTCGTCTTCTTTACCCGGCTGCCGCTGCCGCGAGCCGACTTCCGTGGCCGCAGCCTTGCCGCTGCGATCTGGGCTGCACCCGTTGCCGGTCTCGCCGTCGCTCTGGCCGGTGCGCTGGTCTACGCCGGCGGCACGAGGCTCGGCCTCGCCGCTGGCCCTGCTGCAGCGTTGGCCCTTGCCGCGATCTTGCTCGCTACCGGCTGCCTGCATGAAGACGGGCTTTCGGATGTCGCCGACGGCTTTGGCGGCGGCAAGACGCGCGACAGGAAACTCGAGATCATGCGCGACAGCCGCATCGGTGCCTACGGCGCCTGCGCGCTCGGCATCTCGCTGCTGATCCGCTGGAGCGTACTCTCTGGATTCGTCGGCCCGACTCATGTCTTCTGGGCCCTCATTGCCGCGCATGCCGCGTCGCGCGGCCTGCCCGGCGCCTTCATGCACCTGCTGCCACCGGCCCGCAGCGATGGCCTCTCGGTTGATGCAGGCGCAGTCACGGCCGAAACCGCCGGTATCGGTACCGTACTCGGTGCGATCGCGCTGCTGGCGCTTGGGTTCAGTGCTGCCATGTTCGCGCTCATCCTGCTTGCGTTCTTGTTTGCCGCGTTTCGAGCGCTTTGCCTCAACCAGATCGGCGGCCAGACCGGCGACACCGTCGGCGCCCTGCAGCAGCTCGGCGAGATCGCAATCCTGCTCGTCGCTTCCGTTTCCCTGTCTTGACTCTGTTTCGGAGATTTTGCCCCCATGCCTTTCAAATCGCTCGATGAACTGCGCGCCGCCTGCCTCGACCTGCACAGCGGCAGCGACGCCGCGGCCAACGCCGTCGCCCACCGCCAGGACACGCTGACCAAGCCGCAAGGCAGCCTCGGCCGGCTGGAGACAATTGCCGCCTGGCTGGCGCGCTGGCAGGGCCGCGACATGCCAAAACTCGACCGCGTCAAGGTCTTCGTCTTCGCCGGCAACCACGGCGTCACCGCGCAAGGGGTGTCGGCTTTCCCTTCGGAAGTCACCGTGCAGATGGTGGCGAATTTCGCCGGCGGCGGCGCCGCCATCAACCAGCTTGCCCGCGTGGCCGGCGCCGAACTCGACGTCATCCCGCTCGACCTCGACCGCCCGACCGGCGACTTCACGCAAGAGCCCGCAATGGACGACGAGGCCTTCCTTGCCACCGTCTCGGCCGGCTACGACACGGTCAGCAGGGAACTCGACCTCGTCTGCTTCGGCGAAATGGGCATCGGCAACACCACGCCGGCCGCGGCCATCTCGACCGCGCTGTTCGGCGGCGGCGCGGAAAGATGGACCGGACGCGGCACCGGCGTCGACGACGCCGGCCTCGTGCGCAAGATCGTCGCGATCGAGGCCGGCCTCAAGCGCCACGCCGAGGCGCTAGCCGATCCGCTGAAGGTAGCGGCAGCCCTCGGCGGCCGCGAGCTCGCGGCGATCCTTGGTGCGACGCTGGCAGCGCGTCATCTCGGCGTGCCGGTATTGCTCGACGGCTTCGTCGGCACCGCTGCCGCGGCACCATTGGCGAGATTGCATCCTGCCGGCCTCGCGCACACACTGGCAGCCCATGTCTCGGCCGAATCCGGCCACCGTCGTCTGTTGGAGGCGCTCGGCCTGCCGCCGCTGCTCGACCTCGGCATGCGGCTCGGCGAAGGCTCCGGCGCCTGCCTCGCAGTCAACATTGTTCGTTCAGCGCTCGAATGCCACGCCCGCATGGCAAGTTTTGCAGAGGCAGGGATCTCGGAGAAGTAAGGACCAGACGGCTGCGATGAATGAACCGCCATATCCTTTTCGTGACCCGAAGCAGGGCATTCGCGAAATCTATGCCCGAATTGTCCGCGATTTCGATCGGAAGGCTGGGGCCTTTGCCGGGCTCACATACAGTTCACCATGGATGTTGGCCACAGAGGATTGGGCTGAACGATCAGGTCATTCGGTCGAGGACCTATGCGAGATGATTTCTCAAAAGCGGATTTCCTACTTTTCCAAGGAACCCGCGGATCCAGAAACCGTCCGGATTTTTGAGGATTTTCGCAACGCGGCTGAGGAGTGGAGAGAAGAGACCGGCTACGCTGATCTGCCCACGCGCCTCACCCCCGAGATGAGAAGATTTACGAATTACAAGGAGTTAAAAGCACACACGTGGAGACTGTGGAGTTCCATGGGGCTGGATCGACCGTCACACGATTATTTTCTTCGTGACCTCAGCTTTAGGGGCATGATGGAAGATGCTTTTGGCCACGAGGTTCTAGTCGGGATGAAACTAAAGCTTGGATATGGTGGGCCTATCCGGCTGGATTTTCACTTTCCTTACTACGCAGACGATGAACCTACATCCTTTGGACTGGGCGGTCTCTCGGGCGAGGCGCTATTCAATGCACTTCGACTGCCCAGGCATCCTGAACTCGAATGGATCGCAGGCAAGAGCAAAACAAACTTCGATGCCGTCGACGGCGTGATAGCCATAACGCGAGCAATCCTGACCTATCTGAGGCCCACCATCCAATAGTCGGGCGAGTCGACTAGTCGCTGGCCGACATGTGCGACGGGCAAAACGCTGTCTCGCGCCGCGGCTCGTTCTAAGGTCTTTCCACCAAATCCTGGAGATTTTTGGTGGGTGCGCACAGGATTGAACTGTGGACCCGCTGATTAAGAGTCAGCTGCTCTACCAACTGAGCTACGCACCCACTCGGCCGGCAAAACCGGCGTTGGCGGGCATATAGCCGCCGACATCCGCCATGTCCAGCCCCGTGGGATTCATTTCCCGACAAATCGCCGAAGTGCCGAGGTCGTCAAACAAAAAGCCTGCCTTCAGCCACCTTCACCGCATGGCCGCCGATGCGGGCGGCCGCCAGTTTGCCGCCTTCGACATTCAGTTCGAGGCGAATGCGCGAAGGCCGGCCCATCTCCAGCCCCTGCTCGATCCACAGTTGTGAAACGCCGTCGGTCGGGCCGTCGAAATGCATGATCGCGCCAGCGAACGCGGCCGCCGCTGAGCCGGTCGCCGGGTCTTCGTAGGACGGATTGCCGGGCACCATCATGCGGACATGGAAGGCACTGTCATGGTGCACCGTCTCGCGGCAATAGACATAGGGGCTGGCGAAGGCCCATTCGCTCTTGCGTGGTGCGAGCTCCGACCAGGCCTGGTTGTCCAGCCTGATCCGGGCGGCCGCCTCCAGATTGGCGACGGGGATGGTCACGTAGGGCACGCCCGCCGACCAGAACGAAACGCGGTGGTTCTCGAAGCCGATCTCGTGCGGCCCAAGGCCAAGGGCCGCGCCGATCGCCTCGGGATCGGCCGACAATGCCAGCTGCGCCGGCAGTTTCGCCAGGTCGAACTCGGCAAGGGTCGAACCGTCGTGCTTGCTGACAGCGCAGCGCACCGGGCCGATATTCTCCTCGAGCACGAAGATGCCGGCGGCCTCTCCCGCCATTTCGGCGAGCGCTATCGCCGAGCCGACGGTTGGGTGGCCGGCGAACGGCATTTCATAGTCGGGCGTGAAGATACGGATGCGGGCCCGGTGCTTCGGGTTGTCCGGCGGCAGCACGAAGACGGTTTCGGACAGGTTGAACTCGCGCGCCACCGCCTGCATCGCCGCAACGTTGAGCCCGTCACAGTCGAGCACGACGGCCAGCGGATTGCCGGCCAGCCGGTTGGTGGTGAATACGTCGTAAAGCAAGTAATTCCGCGGCTGCATCTCAGTAAGTCCTCTGCCTCATTCCAAACATGAGCGAAATTTAATTTGAATTTTGAACCATAAGGCCTGATTTGTGCACTGATGGGATATCACTGAACATAGGGGTCCGGCGTGGACCAGATTGTCAATCTGCCAAAGACGGAATCCGCTTCCGCCATCGAGACGGCGCTCGGGCTCGACCACCAGGGCCTGAAGACAAAACGTCGCGGTTGGCTTTACGCAGTGTTCGCACTGCTTGCCGTCGCCGCGAGTGTCGTCGGCTACCAGTGGTATGCGGGCTCGCCCGACAAGATCGAGTATACCACGACACTGGCCGCCATGGCCGACCTTACCGTCGCGGTTTCGGCTACCGGCACGCTGCAGCCTCTCACCCAGGTCGATATTTCCAGCGAACTCTCCGGCGTCGTCCGCTCGGTTTCGGTCAACGAGAACCAGCTGGTGAAGAAGGGCGATGTGCTGGCCGCGCTCGACACCGCAAAGCTGGAGGTGCAGATAGAGCGCGCCCAGGCCTCCGCCAAGGCAGCGGCGGCGAGCGTCGAGGACGCCACCGTGACCCTGGCCGAAAACGAAAAGGCGCTGGTGCGCGCGGCGCAGCTGACCAAGCGCGGCATGGCGACGGACCAGTCGCTTGAAGCGGCAACCGCCACGCGCGACCGCTCGAAGGCAGCGCTCGATATCGCCAAAGCCAACCTCGCCATGGCCAATGCCGATCTCAAGGCGCAGCAGACGGATCTTGCCAAGAGCACAATCTACGCTCCGATCGATGGCATCATACTGACGCGCTCGGTCGATCCCGGCCAGACGGTCGCCTCCTCGCTGCAGGCGCCGGTGCTGTTCGTCATCGCTGCGGATTTGAAGAACATGGAATTGAAGGCTGCGGTCGACGAGGCCGATATCGGCGCCGTCAAACCCGGCCAGCATGCGCGCTTCACCGTCGATGCCTTCCCGGAACGGCCGTTCGACGCCGAGATCCGCGACATCTCCTATGCCTCGGTCACCACCGACGGTGTCGTTACCTATGATGCAAGGCTCGACGTCGACAATAGCGAGCTTCTGTTGCGGCCCGGCATGACAGCCACCGTCTCGGTCGTCACCAAGCAGGCCAAGAACGTGCTAACCGTGCCATCGATCGCCTTCCGCTACCGGCCGGCGCAAACGGCGGAGCGCGGCTGGAGCCTCACCGACCTGTTCACCGGCCGCATGGGGCGCCCGGGCGGCAACCGCCAGCGCCAGGCGGCGACGAAGCCCAGCGACGGCTCGCGCACGCTTTACGTGCTGGAGAATGGCCGGCCGCATCCGGTCAACGTCAGGGTCGGCTCGACAGATGGCGAACTGACCGAGATCGTTTCCGGCCTGGAGAAAGGCGCGCAAGTCATTACCGCCTCGCAGCAGCGGAGCTGATCGTGGCATCGGGCGCGACCCTCATCGGCTTCGACAAGGTCTGGAAAAGCTATGGCCAGGGCGAGGCCCGGGTGCATGCGCTGGCCGGCGTCGACCTCGCCATCAGGCGCGGCGAATTCGTCGCCATCATGGGCCCGTCCGGTTCGGGCAAATCGACGGCCATGAACATCATTGGCTGCCTCGACACGCCGACCGCTGGGACTTACAGCTTCGAAGGCATCGACGCCGGCCGTCTCGACCGCAACCGCCGCGCTCAGCTGCGCAACCTCTATGTCGGCTTCGTCTTCCAGGGCTATAATCTCTTGCCGCGCACCACGGCCGCCGAGAATGTCGAACTGCCGCTGATCTATCGCGGCGCCGGTGCCCGCGAGCGCCGCGGCCTTGCCATGCAGGCACTTGCCGAGGTCGGCCTTGTCGGCCGCGAGCATCATACGCCGGCCGAGCTGTCCGGCGGCCAGCAGCAGCGCGTGGCGATCGCGCGCGCCATCGTCACCAGGCCGACGCTGCTCGTTGCCGACGAACCGACCGGCAATCTCGACACCGCCCGCACGCACGAGATCATGGAACTCCTGACGCAGCTGAACAGCGAGCTCGGGCTGACTATCGCCATGGTCACGCACGAAGCCGATGTTGCCGGCTATGCGCAGCGCACGATCCGTTTCCTCGATGGCCATGTCGCCTCCGACACAGCCAATCTCGAGATGGCCTAGCCATGATCTGGGAAACCGTCCGTCTCTCACTCCGCTCCATCCGCCGCAACGTGCTGCGCTCGTTCCTGACGCTGCTCGGCATCGTCATCGGCGTCGCCGCCGTCATCGCCATGCTGACCATCGGCTCGGGTACCACCGAGAAGGTCAAGTCCGATATTTCCAAGCTCGGCAGCAATCTGCTCGTCATCCGTTCCGGCCGTCCGGCCGGGCCCGGCGGACCTGGAGGGCTCGACCAGGTGGTCCGGCCGCTGGGCGACAAAGATCTTGCAGCGCTTGCCGCGCATCTGGACGGCTCGCGCGCCATCTCGCCGGCGTCGCAAAAGCAGGTGCGCGTCATTTTCGGCACCGAAAGCCTGACCTCGGGCGTCACCGGAACCGACAGCGCCTATCTCGATGCCCGCGACTGGAAGCTGGTTTCGGGCCGCCCGTTCAGTGATTCGGAAACCCGCTCGGGCACCGGCGTCTGCCTCATCGGCGAGACGGTGCGCCAGCAGTTCTTCGGTGCCGGCGACCCCGAAGGCGAGATCATCCGCGTCAACCGCACCTCCTGCAAGATCATCGGCCTGCTCGAACCGAAGGGCTATACCGGTTTCGGCCAGGACCAAGACAATGTCGTGCTGATGCCGCTCGCCGCCTATCAGCGTCGCATTGCCGGCAATCGCGACATCGAATCGATCTATGTCGCCGCCGACGACGGTACGCCAACCACGGTGCTGCAGCAGCGCGTCGAGGACATCTTGCGCGACACACGCCGCATCACGCCCGACCGTGACGATGATTTCTCGATCCGCGACATGACCCAGATCGCCGATGCCATGGCCAGCGCCACCACCACCATGACTGGCATGCTCGGCGCCGTCGCCGGCGTCAGCCTGCTCGTCGGCGGCATCGGCATTATGAACATCATGCTGGTGTCGGTAACCGAGCGCACGCGCGAGATCGGCATCAGGCTCGCCATCGGCGCCCACGAAAAGCACATCCTCATCCAGTTCCTGGTCGAGGCAACCGTGCTGTCGCTGCTTGGCGGCATCATCGGCATCCTGATCGGCCTGGCGCTGGCCGGCCTCGCCTCGGTGACGCTGACGATCCCGTTTGCGCCGAGCCCGGCGGTCATCCTGCTTGCCGTCGGCTTTTCCGCGCTGATCGGCATGGTGTTCGGCTTCTTCCCGGCGCTGCGCGGCGCGCGGCTTAACCCGATCGACGCGCTGAGGCATGAATAGGCATTGCAGCAAGTGTCGCCTCCAGACGCTGCCAATTTTTTATGCAACCTGCCCTTGTCGCAGCACATTCTGCAATGATAACAATGCTGTTGGGGACTAAGGGGGAACAATGGATGAGCAAGAAAGCGCGACTGGCTCTGGCGATTGTGATCGTCGAAGCCGCCTTGGCAGGGCTTTGGTGGAATTTGATCCTTTATGGGATGGAGAATCCCGATCGCGTCACCGCTGACTTCCAGCAGGTAATTGGGCAGACGATGGGAACGACGATGGGCGCGCTCCTGGGTCTCGGCGTGCTGTTGTATTTTGTTGCCGCCCGCAACGACCGCAAGGCTATTGAAGGTAGGCTACGACGTTAGAGTTGGAAACCTTGCTCGCTCGCAAAGTGCCATTCGATCAGCGGTCTCATATGCGGCATCAACCCGTCCGGCAGGTCGGCTGCATTGCGGATGATGACGGGGCCTTCGATTTCAGGCTCTGACTCGGCCGCGACGAAAGCGCTGATCCGCTGTGCCAGGTCGTCGGCGGAGGCCGTCTCTCGGTAGCGGCGAAAGATCACCGTGCCGCTTGCCGTCGACAGGGCGTAATGGCGCCTGCCGCGTGTCGCGCCTGACAGGTCGAGACCGGTCTCTTCGCGCACCTCGCGGATCATGTTGAAGTCGACGTCGACAAGGCCATCGCGGAAATCGCTTGGCTCGAACGAACCGGCGGCGAAGTAGACGCGCCCCGCATTGACCGTATGCGGCGCCATGCGGATCGCCACAAGCGCATTGTCGCCGGCGACCAGCATGGCATGGGCATAGGCGTGCTCGGCCCCGGCCACCTGTCGATTGCCGCGCCAAAGCATGAAGGTCGAATACCGCACCGCATGGCAGCGGCCAACGAGGCGATTGTCGCGATAGCTGAGAGCGGAAAGCAGCACCACGATGCCGTCGAAAAGCGCCGGCTTGGCTGCGGTCTCACGCCGCCAGTTTGCGGCGATCGCCTCGGCATTATCGCGCTCGAACGGGTGCGGGCCGGGATCGAGCCTGACGTCGATGGCATCGACCGGCAGGATGACGTTGCGCGGCAGATCGAAACTCACGCCAGTCTCACACCATGTCGAGGGCAATTGCTACCGGGCAATGGTCGGATGCCTTCGGCCGGTCCCACCCGGCACGTGGGAAGCGCTCGACCTCCTGGCCCGCTGGAAATATGGTGCGCCAAGGCTGGCCGTTGCGGATGATATCGGGAACCGCGGTGGCGTTCTGCCTGGCCAGCGCCCTCGACAAAAGGATGTAGTCGAGCTGGCAGAGATGCCGCTCTTCCGGTCCGCGTGTGTGATAGAAAGTCCAGCGGTCCATTTCCGGCCGCCGCTCGACCGCGTTTTCACAAAAGCCGCCGGCAGTGAGCACATCGATGCAGGACCGGCTCTCGTCGATGACCTCGAAACGGTAGCCGTCGACGGCATCGCCGGTAATCTTCACGCGCTGCCGGTAGTCGTTCATATCGCCGCAGATTGCCCAGCGCTTGTCGGCGGCATGGTCCTTGCCGAAGCGCTCCTCGATGATCCGGCGCACTGCTTGAGCTTCGGCGATGCGCAGCGGCATGGTCGCCTCGCGGCCGTCGAGGCCGTTACGGGGCGAGCCCATCGACTTGAAATGCACGAGATACAGCGTCAACGGTGCGCCAGCCACCGTCAGATCGATTTCCAGGCAGTCGCGCCGGAAGATGCGCTCATTGGCCTGGTGACCAAGCGCTGCCAATTCCGCCGTGTGCAGCCCGAATTGCTCGAACGTGACATAGGCGTAGCTGGTCATGCGCACGAATTCGATCGGCTGGCCCTGCGCGGTCTCGTTGCGCATCATCACGGCGACGTCGATGCCGCGCGAATCATTGCCGGCGGTGGTGTATTTCTGCCGGTAGCCTTGCCCCACCATCTTGAACAGATAGCCATATTCGAAGGCCCTCAGCGCCTCGATATTGTCGACCTCCTGCATGCAGATGATGTCGGCGCGGGTGGCCGCGATCGCCAGCGCCGTCAACTGCCGCGTGTCGTCGGATTGGGCGATGGCCCGCGCCTGCTCGAGCATCTTGTATTCGGCCTCGCTCTGGATGTCGAAAAGCGCCAGCGTGCGATCTTCGTTGAGCTGATTGCGGTATCCGGAATAATCAAACCTGTTCATCAGGTTTTCGACGTTGAAGGTGGCAAGGCGCAGCGACATGGCTTTGACCTTTGCCCGCAAGCGCGCGCGAAAACAAGGGCGCAGAAATCAGGCGGCTCTGATTGATCGCGCGCTCGTTATGGTTGACGGAACCTTTTTGTTCATCTTCCGTTCAGATGGAAAGTTCCATCAATAGGCCCTTCCCCGGGGTATTCTGGGCGTGGGGCCTGAATCTTCGGAGAGTGCGATGAAACCGCTCTTTTTATCTTCTGTCAGATCCGGGCTGATGGCCCTCGGTCTGATCGCCGGCCTCTCGGCCCCCTCGCTTGCCGGGCCGATGCCCAAACCCCTGCTGCCGGTGGCGGGCAATGCCGCCGACATCGTGCAAATTCGTGAAGATTGGGCAGGCGGCAATGACAGGCAGATCTGGCGTTGGCGCAATCACGGCGTTCGGCAATGGCACGGCGGCAATGATTGGAGATGGCGGTCCAACAATTTCCGCGGCCGTCATTTCTCGAGACACTGGGACAATGGCGGCTGGGACGACAGCTGGCGTTGGCGCCATCACCGCCGCCATTACCGCGGCGGTTACTACGATGATGGTGCCGGCGCCGCGATTCTTGGGCTGGGCCTGGGGTTTGGCCTCGGCAGCCTGTACAACAATTACAACTACTACGATGCGCCCGCACCGCGGCGCTACTACCGGACACAGCGGCTTTCCAGCGCGCATGTCCAATGGTGCTACAATCGCTACCGGTCGTACCGCGCCTGGGACAACACGTTCCAGCCCTATAACGGGCCGCGCCAGCAATGCTACTCGCCCTATAGCTGAGCAGGCCGGTAATAATATCGTCTGGCGCCGCGCGTTGCGGCGCCGATTTTTTCTTACGGCCAGCAACCGCGAAAAATCGCCAGCCTCCACTGGTGATAACGCTATTTTTATCAGGCAGGTCTAATAATCCTCCCGATCAGAACGCCCGAGACGCGAAGATGGCTGGATTGCGTGCGATGGCCGAGGACGAACAGAGGGACAAACACCGGCAGCGCGTCTTGAAGGGCGCGGCGATCCTGACCGGCATGACCAACTCCGAGGTCACATGCACACTGCGCAACATGCATGCCGGCGGTGCCGAATTGAAGGTCTCGATCGACGCGCGCGTCCCCGATGAGTTCCTGCTCTATGTTCCGACCGACGGCATTGCCTACAAGGCGGTGGTCCGCTGGCGCCGCGAGGACCGAATTGGGGTGATGTTCACCGGCACCGAACCAAAGCCCAGCTGGCACTACGGCTGAGATCCCGGCGCTATCCGGGTGGCAGGACTCGCAGTGTCTGCTCGTCAAACAGCGGCTCATCCTGGCCGACGCGAACGAATAGAAGCTTTCGCAGTTCGGGTGATTGCACCTCGAAATACTGAATGCCGTCCGGGGCTTCGCCCCATTCGCCGCAAGGCGGTTCGCCGACCTCGTCAGGGTCGGCAACGGCTTTCAATTCACTGAGATAAACGGCATCGGGACTGAAGACATACCGCAGGGTGCGCGTGGGCGCGACCCTTCGGTGTAAGGCATGAGCACGCAACGTGTGCTGATGGCTTTCTCGGTCTTCTGCGTAAAAATGCGCTGCAACGCAGCGTCAGCGGCCTCGCCCGGCAGCATATCGAAGACTTCGACGACGGGATCGGCCGGCCCGCCGTCGCTGTATTTGATGGCAAGAGCATTGCCGCCAAGCTCGAAATGAATCCGGCGAAAACCGAAATCGCAGCGCTGCACCCAGGCAGCCAGCCCGACATCCTTGTCCGCCAGCCGTTCCCAAGCGCATTTGTCGACAGGCGGACGCGACGGCTTGCTTTGGTCGGCACGAGCGCCGGTTGCCATGGCCATAAGGACCGGCAGGGCGAAGATGCAGGCCGGCAGTCTCTTGCTATTCATCGCTACAACCCGTCAAGCTAAAGGCGTCCCAGGCTGAACCATCGGGATTGGCTTTGGCGAAATCGGGCCATTCGGTAAAAATCGCGCCGAAGTCAGGCAACAGCAACCCTGCCGGCGCCGGCGAGGCTTCGCGGGAACTCAACTGCTCGGCACCGCCTGCATTGAACGCATAGACCTGCCCATCCCACACTCTGCACAGCCCGGTGCCGTCCACGAGACCAGCCTCACGATCGTCGTCGGTGCAGGTGTGCCGGATCGTGCCCACAGGAAACGAGTACTTGCCATTGGTCCAGGTAATGTCCGACGGCAGACGAATGTCGGTGTTGGGCACGATCAACGAAAAGACCTCGGTCGTCAGCGCGGCCGGCTCGTTGTTGGTTGGCCGGAACTGTATCGTCGCTCCCGAACGCGGCTCGCGATAAGTCGCATGGCTGAGCGAACATTCTGTTGCGTTCGCTGCTTGCAACAGGCTCAGCATGCTCAGAAAAATAGCTGCTGCTTTGTGGATGATCATTTAAGTCCCTTGGAGCAGCATCATTGTGAAGTCTGAGCATCGATGCTTTAGCATGGCCCAAGGCCACGTCGAAAAGAAGAATCGATGATGCGAAATCTCTTGATGCTCATTTCGATCTTAACATTTTCGTGCGGCAGCGCCTTTGCCACGGAACCCTATGTGGGCACATGGTCCGGGGACAGATCGAACTGTACCGCCGTTGCGGATGTTCAACGCCAGACTGTCTACACATTGTACCGCGACGCGCTGTCGGTCCCTGCTCTCGGCTGCGAACACGCAACGTTTCTCAAGACGCCTACGGGCTGGGTGGCGCGGGCCAGCCAATGTTACGGATCCGACCCGTCGGCCGAAGAGCCGTTCTCCCGTGTCATCCATATTGTGGTCGACGGGGCGACGGTGAGATTGACATGGCCTGGCTTCGACAGCGGAGTTCTTGTCAGATGCTGAAGACAAGTGCCCTTCCTCTGAATCTACAGCGTCTAGGGCGGCAGCTTCAGCATTAGATCACCCCGACAAGCAGCGCGGCTCCACCTATCAAGCCAACGGCGCAGACCCACAGGAGCCAAAGCCCGCTCACCCTGCATTCGAGAACCGCTGCAACTGGGTTGTCGGGATCGTAGTGGACCTCAACCTTGTCGCCCTGAAGATAGCGCTGTGATTGACCGCTGACGAGCCTCGGCAGCGAAGCCGTCACGTTTGCGCCGAAAGCGATGCGATCGGCGGCGTAGCGCTGGCCGGCGACGCTATAGCTGTAGACGATGCGGGATTTGAAGACTGTTCGCCAGGGCCGATAGCCGCCTCCGGACCTGTCGCGGGTCTCGAATTTCTGCAGGCCCGAGGCGTCGATGCGTCCTGCCGTGATGGGCCATTTGGCCGCCTGTTCCGCAAGTGACTTCTGGGCAAAGCCCATGCGCAGGACAAATAATCCCATGAAAAGCAGCAGGGCCGCGGCGCCGAGGTTCTGCGGCTTGGGCAAAAACGGCCGGACCGCTTCGAGGACGCCGCCGACGGAGAAGACCAATACAAGCGCGCCGACCACCAGCCCGGCCGAAAGCTGGACCATGAACTTGAAGGAGCCGTCAGGCATGGTGCGTTCGATCACGGCCTTGGCTGGATCGGCCGGATTGTAGAAGACGGTTACGCCGGCCCCGTTTGGAAATTTCGCAAGGGTTTCCGCCACGGCAAAGTTTCCAAGGTTCTCCTGCACGCTGTAGTGCGAACTGCGAAATGTCTTGCCGTATTCGAAGGTGATTGCCGGGAAGTTGCGGATTTCGGTCGACCCTCCGCTGTCCGAACCGGATCCCGAACTGGTCACCTCGCGAGCCTCGACCCGCGACGAGATGATCTTTCCCGGCGTAGGAGACCAGCGGCTGACCGCCCTCACCTCCCACCACTTCAGCAAGGTGACGAGGGAGAGCATGCCGGCAACCGCGCAGGCAAACCCGACCAACAGAAATTTGAGTTCCAACTCTCACCCCCTTGGCACTTTTGTGCCATGCCCCGCACAGGCATATCACGGTGATGAGGATAGTGCGCCTGTGCAGAAGCCTGGAAACCACACAATCTTGATGCGAAAAGGCCGGCGGATCGCTCCGCCGGCCTTTCTTGATTGGCAATGAAATTGCGATCAGTTCTTGGCCTTGTCGACCAGCTTGTTCATGGAAATTCCCACGCGCCCGCAGGGCGAAGCCCGAGGACGGGTAACGAAACGAACGTGGATTTCCTTCAGTTCTTGGCCTTATCAACCAGCTTGTTCTTCGAGATCCACGGCATCATCGCGCGCAGCTTGGCGCCGACTTCCTCGATCTGGTGGCTGTCGTTGTTGCGGCGGATGCCCTTGAAGCGCGACATGCCGGCGCGGTATTCCTGCATCCATTCCGAGGTGAACTTGCCGGTCTGGATATCCTTCAGCACGCGCTTCATCTCGGCCTTGGTCTCGGCAGTGATGATGCGCGGGCCCGAGACATATTCGCCCCATTCGGCGGTGTTCGAGATCGAGTAGTTCATGTTGGCGATGCCGCCTTCGTAGATCAGGTCGACGATCAATTTGACCTCGTGCAGGCACTCGAAATAGGCCATTTCCGGCGCATAGCCCGCTTCCACCAGTGTCTCGAAACCGGCGCGGATTAACTCGACCAGACCGCCGCACAACACCACCTGCTCGCCGAACAGGTCGGTCTCGCACTCCTCGCGGAAATTGGTCTCGATGATGCCCGAACGGCCACCGCCGACGCCGCAGGCGTAGGAGAGCGCCAAATCGAGCGCATTGCCCGAAGCGTCCTGGTTGACCGCGACCAGGCACGGCACGCCGCCGCCCTTCTGGTATTCGCCGCGCACCGTGTGGCCCGGGCCCTTTGGCGCGATCATGACGACGTCGACCGAGGCTTTTGGCTCGATCAGGCCAAAATGCACGTTGAGGCCGTGGGCGAAGGCGATCGCCGCGCCGTCGCGGATGTTCGGCGCGATCTCTGATCTGTAGATGTCGGCCTGCAGCTCGTCGGGCGTCGCCATCATCATCAGGTCGGCCCATTTGGCGGCATCGGCCACACTCATCACCTTGAGCCCGTCGGCCTCGACCTTCTTCGCGGTCGCCGAGCCGGCCTTGAGGCCAATGGCGATATCCTTGACGCCGGAATCCTTGAGGTTGAGCGCATGCGCCCTGCCCTGGCTGCCATAGCCGATGATGGCAACCTTCTTGCCTTTGATCAGGTTGAGATCGGCGTCGCGATCGTAATAGACACGCATTTTTCTTCCTTCCCGTTTTGAATTCAGAGGCCCTGCGGCCCGGTTTTTGCCCCGTAAAGAGCGAGAAACTGCTGCGTCGCCCGGACGGCATCGCCGCCGATCGCCGCATCAGTCAATTCCAGCCGGTCGCCGAGCAGCAGGCGGATCTGCACGTCGCGGGCGACCAGCCCGAAAAAGGTGCGGAAAGCCATCTCAGCGTCGGAAAACTCGAGGAAACCAGCTTCCTTGCCTGCCTCCAGCACCGGCTTCAGCCGCCTGGCCAGCGCGAAGCGGCCGTTCTCCAGCACGATGGCGCCGAGATCGTCCTTCCCCGAACTAGCATGGCCGACCGCCACCCGGTTCAGCGCGATCGAGGTGTCGCTCGAAATTACCCTGAGCCAGTCCGAAGCGAAGCGTTCGAGGCTCGCCGTCAGCGAGGCAAGATCGAGTCCCTTGCGGTCGACCGGCACTACCCGCACCTTGGACGCCTGCCATTGCACCGTTGCCGTCAACAGCCCGTCGCGATCGCCGAACCATTTGTAGAGCGTCTCCTTCGAGCAGCTCGCCCGCCGCGCCACGGCGGTCATGGTCAACTGATCGCCCTCTTCGACCAGCAGGCGAAGGGCGGCGTCGAGCACGGCCTTCTGCCGCTCTGTCAGCGTCTCGCTGGTGTCGATGTCGGTCACAGCGTGCAACACAGTCTTTCCTCAGGAGGCGAACTCACCCGCAGTTCAGATACGAACTCAACAGCGTACCGTACGTTACGGTTCGGCTTTATGGCGTATTGCCCGACCCGGCGCAAGCCTTTATTTCTGTAGCTTGCTCCATGCGGGGCATTACGGGAGACACGGATCATGCTCGCCGGATTGCTTGCCTTGACCGTTGCCGCTGTGTTTGCAGGCGCGGCTATCTACGTCAGCGTCGCCGAACAGCCGGCGCGGCTTCGCCTCGATGACAAGGCATTGCTGCAGGAATGGCAGCCTTCCTACAAGCGCGGCGCCGCCATGCAGGCCTCGATCGCCGTCATCGCCTGTATTCTGGGCCTCGTCGCGTGGTGGCAGACCGGCAATCTCGCTTATCTGGCCGGCGCCGTGCTGATCATCCTGCCTTGGCCATGGACGCTGCTGGTGATGATGCCGGCAAATCGGCTGCTGGAGGTGATGGACGCTAACACCGTCAATCCTGAGGCTCGGACAATGATCGTCAAATGGGGCAATCTGCATCTGGTCCGCGTCGGGCTTGGGGTTCTGGCGACATTGGCATTCCTTTGGGGCAGTGCCTGACCTCGCAGATCCGCGCCATCTTCGGCACGAAGGCGTGTCACGCCAGGGCGGGCGGATCTCGCAGGCGCCCAAGCAGAGCCGACAGCGTGTCCAGATCATCGTTGGAAAGCTGGGAGCCGACCAACTCCGATATCGAGCGGCCGTAGACGACCCACATGCGGCGGCGCGTCTCGCGCCCCTTGCCGGTGATGCGGATGGTTTGCCCGCGGCCGTCATCGGCAACTGGAAGCTTCTCGACCTGCCCGTCGGCTTCGAGCCGCGCCAGCAGCCGCGAGATGTTGTATTGCGCAAACAGGGTGCGCTCGGTGAGTTGGAACGGCCGCAATCCGCCCTCGCCCGCCTCGGCAAGCTCATGCAGCACGTCGTACCAGGCAAGCGGCGGCAGGCCACTGTCCTTCAGCGCGTCCTCGGCACTTTCCAACAACTGGCGCGAAACCCGCATCAGGCGGGCCCAGGCTTTGATTGCTGGAGGTGAAGGAATCCCGGTCATGATTACATCGTAGGCGATAGATGCAACTGCATCAAGCTTGACGATCGATGCAAATGCATCTATATAGATGCAATCGCATCAATCATGAAAGGCAATTCCGATGAAGCATGAAATCTGCAGGATCGCCGACATTCCGGAAACAGGCAGCCTGATCGCTCCGTTTTTCGGCCGCGAGGTCCATGTCTACCGCAGCGGCGAGCGTATCCGCGCCGCCGCCAACGTCTGCCTGCACTTCGGTGGCCCGCTCGACTGCAAGGACGGCAAGCTCGTCTGCCAATGGCACGGCGCCTCGTTCGACATGGCGAACGGTGATCGCCTCGAAGGCCCAGCGCCGAAGGGCTCCCGCCTGATGTTCCTCTCCACCCGCGTCGAGAACGGCGCCTTGAACTATGTCTGGGGAGAGTGAGATGACCGACAAGCTCATCCTCGTCAGCCACCATCTTTGTCCCTATGTGCAGCGCGCGGCGATTTCGCTTCGCGAAAAGGGCGTGCCGTTCGAGCGCATCGCCGTCGATCTCGCCAACAAGCCTGCCTGGTTCAAGGCGATATCGCCGCTCGGCAAGGTGCCGCTGCTTCGCGTTGAGCATGACGGCCAGGAAACGGTGATCTTCGAATCGCTCGTCATCCTCGAATTCCTCGAGGAAAGCCAGCCCAATCCGCTGCATCCCACCGATCCCTATGCCCGTGCCCGACATCGCGCCTGGATCGAGTTTGGCTCGGCAATCCTCAATGCCATCGGCCGCTTCTATTCAGCGCCTACGGAAGCCGCGTTGCTCGCCGAAAGCGAGGCGCTATCGGCGGTGTTCGATCGCCTGGAAGTGGAACTGGCGAATGGCGCGGTTGGGCCGTGGTTCGCCGGTGATCGCTTTTCACTGGTCGACGCGGTCTACGGGCCGATTTTCCGCTATTTCGACGTCTTCGACCGGATCGGCGATTTCGGCATCCTGGACGGAAAGCCGCATGTCCAGGTGTGGCGCGAGGCGTTGCGCAAACGCCCATCCGTGAAGGACGCGGTCGCTCCCGATTATCCGCAACGCCTCCATACATTCCTACGGGCGAAGGGCTCGCACCTTTCGGAAATCATCCGCCGAAACGATCCGGCCACCGGGCTTCCGCAAGCCCGATCGGCTTGAATGGATTGATCACAGTGCCTGTAATCATCGAGGCAAGGATATTCGTTTCCGGCGGAATGCTTGCCACTGGCCACCAGCCTGTCGCGGACGCAAGCCTCCAGCGCAGTATCGATACGTCCGTTCCGATGAGCGCGTAACTGATCGCCGCGCCGGCAATCGCGATG
The DNA here is from genome assembly GCF_040320645.1 of Mesorhizobium sp. M0633. Taxonomy (NCBI): domain Bacteria; kingdom Pseudomonadati; phylum Pseudomonadota; class Alphaproteobacteria; order Hyphomicrobiales; family Phyllobacteriaceae; genus Mesorhizobium; species Mesorhizobium sp. M0633. The sequence continues at coordinate 207,650 of NZ_JAMYQC010000007.1, read as the reverse complement.
TCCAGAGAATTGCCCATTTGCCCGACCCGACCCAGGCCGGACAATCCTTCAGCGTTGTCGCTAAATCAAGCCGCTGTCTCGGCCTTGAGACTCAGCCTTCGGCAGCATCGAAAACCTTCCGCGCCTCGCGTACAGCGCCGTGATTGAGCTCGGCCCATTGGATCAGCTGGTGCAAGGGTCCAAACATCGAGCGCCCGAGATCGGTGAGGCTGTATTCAACGCTCGGCGGTTTGGTCGGAAAAACCTCGCGATGCACATAGCCGTCGCGCTGCAGATCGTGCAGCGTCTGGGTGAGCATGCGCTGTGAAATATCGGGCACGAGGCGCCGCAACTCGCCAAAGCGGTACGGCTTCTCGGCCAAGGCCTCCATCAGCAGCGAACTCCATTTGTTGCTTATGCCCTGGATCACGTCGCGAACCGGGCAATCCGCAAGGTTTCCGCCACCGCTGCCTGCTTTGTAGATCTCGAGCTTCGATCTCAGATTGACGATCTTGCCGTCCATGGCTGGTTCCCTGGCTGTGCCTACCTCCCGCAAAACTGCCTTCTTTACGAGGATGGGTCAATTCCTATTTTAGTGCTGGTCTCTTTTTGAGACTAACATATGCACCCGCCGCTCCGGCGCAACGTCAGGACCTTTCATGACCGACACCCTTCTCGTCACCGGCGCCTCCGGCCAGCTTGGCCGCGGCGTCATCAATCATCTGCTTGACACGCTCAAGGTCTCCCCTCAGCGCATCATCGCCGCTACCCGCAATCCGGAAAATCTGGCCGATCTGGCAGCCCGAGGCGTCACCATCAGGACGGTCGACTTCGACGACACCGCATCGTTGGCCAGTGCATTTACCGGCGCCGACAGGGTTCTGATCATTTCGACAAACGAGCTCGCCATTCCGGGCAAGCGCCTGAAGCAACATGAGACCGCGGTCGCCGCCGCAAAAAGCGCGGGTGTTTCGCATCTGCTCTACACATCGATGCCCAATCCGGAGCCAGGATCGCCGGTGCTGTTTGCGCCCGATCACCACGGCACCGAGCAGGCGATCAAGGCGAGCGGTATCCCCTCCACCATCTTCCGCAACGGCTGGTATCAGGAGAACCTGTTCCTGGCGCTGCCGCACGCCATCGCCTCTGGGCAGTGGTACACGTCCGCTGGAGACGGCCGCATTGCCCACGGCGCGCGCGACGATATGGCTGCCGCGATTGCCGCCGGCCTCGCTTCGAGCGCAACCGAAAGCACGACATACACGCTGACCGGCCCCAAGGCCCACACGATGGCCGAGATTGCAGCCCTCGTCACCGAGGTCACCGGCAAGCCGATCGACGTTGTCCAGCTTTCGGATGAAGCGCTGACCGAGGGATTGAAGGCAGCCGGCGTTCCCGAAGCTTTTGCGCCCGTGATCGTTTCCTTCGATACCAACACCCGCTCCGGCCGGATCGGCATGGTGACCGACGCGGTCGAGACTCTGTCCGGCAGGAAGCCGCAGCCGCTGAAGGAATTTCTTGAAGCAAACAAGGCGGCTCTGGTGAACTGAGCCTCACAAATGGCCGTGCCCTTCGAAGGGCATGGCCGCTTGTTCAAATAGCCACCTGCGTCCCGATCTCGACCACCCGTCCGGTCGGGATTTGGAAATATTCCGTCGCATCGGCCGCCGAGCGCGCCAGCCCGATGAACAGCTTGTCCTGCCAGACCGGCATGCCGGAATTGGGCGATGCCTTGAGCGAGCGCCGCGACAGGAAGAAGGATGTCGTCATGATGTCGAACTTCCAGCCCTGCTTGCGGCAGATCGCCAGCGCGCGCGGGATATTGGGCTGCTCCATGTAGCCGAAGGTCAGCGTCACCCGCATGAACAGCTCGTTGACCGTCTCCATCTTGACGCGCTCGCTGTCGGGCACGACAGGCTGCGGCGCCGTCACCACCGAAAGGATGACGTTCTGTTCGTGCAGCACCTTGTAGTGCTTGAGGCTGTGCATCAGCGCCGTCGGCGCACTCAGCGGATCGCTGGTCAGGAACACTGCGGTGCCCGACACCAGATGCGGCTTCTTCTTCAGCAGATTGCCGGCGAGGAAATCCAGCGGGATCTCGTTCCGGCGGGTCTTTTCGAACAAATAGCGGGTGCCGCGGATCCATGTCCACATGGTCAGCACAATAACTGCGGCAATGGCAAGCGAGGACCAGCCCCCTTCAAACACCTTGACTATGTTGGCTGCAAAGAAGCCGGTATCGACGAAGGCGAACACCGCCATCAAGGCGACCGCGACGCCGAGCGGCCATTTCCAGATGCGCGTCATTACAACAAAAAGCAGTATGTTCGTCACCAGCATGTTGCCGGTCACCGAAATACCGTAGGCCGAGGCCAGGCGGCTGGATTCGCCGAAGCCGACCACCAGCAACATCACCACCAGCGCCAGCATCAGGTTGATGCGCGGCAGATAGATCTGGCCCGACTGTTTTTCCGACGTGTGCTGGATGACGAAACGCGGCAGCATGTTGAGCTGCACCGCCTGCCTGGTCAGCGAGAAAGCGCCGGAGATCACCGCCTGGCTGGCGATGACGGTCGCCGCCGTCGCCAGCACGACCATCGGAATAAGCGTCCAGCCCTGGTTCATCTCAAAGAAGGGATGGCCGACAACACCGCCATTTGCGAGCACGAAGGCACCTTGCCCGACATAGTTGAGCAACAGACAAGGGAACACAATTGCCAGCCAGGCGAGCACGATCGGCTTGCGGCCGAAATGGCCGAGATCGGCATAGAGCGCCTCAGCGCCGGTGACGGCGAGGAAGACCGCACCAACAGTGACGAAGGCGACGTCGGGCGAGTTGACCAGGAACGACACGATGTAATGCGGGCTGATCGCCAGCAGGATTTCCGGATCGGCGATGATGTGGTTAATGCCGGAAAGGCCGATGGCCAGGAACCACAGCGCCGTGACTGGCCCGAACACCAATCCTACGCCGCCGGTGCCGAACCGCTGTACCGCAAACACGATCGCCAGGATGGCCAGCGTCAGCGGCACCACATAGGGCTGGAATGTCGGCGTGACGACATTCATGCCTTCGACCGCCGATAGTACCGAGATCGCCGGCGTAATGACTGCGTCGCCGAAAAAAAGCGCCGCGCCGACAATGCCGATGCCGAGGATCACCGCCGAGCGCGTCGGGAAACTGTTGCGCGCCAGCGCCATCAGCGACAGCACCCCGCCCTCGCCGCGATTGTCGGCACGAAGCACGAACATGATGTATTTGATGGTGACGGTGATCGTCAGCGACCAGATGATCAGCGAGAGTACGCCCAGGATGTCGCCACGGTTGGCGACGTTGCCGCCGGCTGATGCATGCAACGCCTCTCGGAATGCATAGATCGGGCTGGTGCCTATATCGCCGTAAACCACACCGAGTGCGCCCAGCATCAGCACCTTGGTGCTGTGCTGCTCGACCTCAGAATGGCTCGATTGTTCGACAGGTTCTGCCTCGTTACCAGCATTGGCAAGGGCCATGGACGACACTCCGATAAGCGGGCGGTGCTCTACGCTTGCTGCGCTGCAATATCAAGTGCCGTCACGTAATGGCTCCGTCCCGATATTGCGAGTCGTCCACGACTTGGCAGACCCAGTCCCATCGGCAGACTACCTGGAATGTCGCAACGGACACGTTTTTAAATAGCCACCTGCGTCCCGATCTCGACCACGCGTCCGGTCGGGATCTGGAAATATTCCGTCGCATCGGCCGCCGTGCGCGCCAGCCCGATGAACAGCTTGTCCTGCCAGACCGGCATGCCGGAATTGGGCGAGGCCTTGAGCGAGCGCCGCGACAGGAAGAAGGATGTCGTCATGATGTCGAACTTCCAGCCCTGCTTGCGGCAGATCGCCAGCGCACGCGGGATGTTGGGCTGCTCCATATAGCCGAAGGTCAGCGTCACCCGCATGAACAGTTCGTTGACCGTCTCCATCTTGACGCGCTCGCTGTCGGGCACAACCGGCTGCGGTGCCGTCACCACCGAAAGGATGACATTCTGCTCGTGCAGCACCTTGTAGTGCTTGAGGCTGTGCATCAGCGCCGTCGGCGCGCTCAGCGGATCGCTGGTCAGGAACACTGCGGTGCCCGACACCAGATGCGGCTTCTTCTTCAGCAGATTGCCGGCAAGGAAATCGAGCGGAATCTCGTTCCGGCGGGTCTTTTCGAACAAATAGCGGGTGCCGCGGATCCAGGTGGACATGATCAGCCCCATGGCGCAAGCGACTGTTATCGAGACCCACCCGCCTTCGAGGATCTTGACGATGTTTGCGAGGAAAAATCCGGTATCGATCGTGCCAAACAGCAGTGTGAGCGCCGCCGCCAGTGCAAGCTGCCATTTCCACCGGAACCGCATCACGACAAACAGCAGGATGGTTGTCATCAGCATTTCGCCAGTCACCGAAATGCCATAGGCGGAAGCCAGCGAACTCGAACCGCCAAAGCCGACCACCAGCAACATCACGCCCAGCGCAACCACCAGATTGACGCGCGGCATGTAGATCTGGCCGGATTGCATTTCGGACGTATGCTGCACCTCGATGCGCGGAAGCAGATTGAGCTGCACCGCCTGGCGGGTCAGCGAGAAAGCGCCGGAGATCACCGCCTGACTGGCGATCACGGTCGCTGCCGTGGCCAGCCCAACCATGGGCATCAGCGCCCAATCAGGCAGCATCTGGAAGAATGGATTGGTGGGTTTGCCGCCGTTGGCCAGAACGAACGCGCCTTGTCCGAAATAGTTGAGGAGCAGACAAGGGAACACCACGGAAAACCATGCCAGCACGATCGGCCTGCGCCCGAAATGACCGAGGTCGACATAGAGGGCTTCGGCCCCGGTGACCGCCAGGAACACCGCCCCGACCGTGACGAAGGCACCGGTGGGCGTATTGGCCAGATAAGCGACCGCGTAATAGGGATTGATCGCCAGCAGGACCGACGGGTCGTCCAGCAGATGGTACACCCCGGCGGCGCCGATCGCCAGGAACCACACTGCCGTCACCGGTCCGAACACGGCCGCCACCCTGCCGGTGCCAAAGCGTTGCACGGCAAAAAGCATTGCCAGGATGACCAGCGTGATCGGAACCACATAGGTTTCCAGCGTCGGGGTCACCACTTCCAGGCCTTCGACCGCCGAAAGCACGGAGATGGCCGGCGTTATGATGGCGTCGCCGAAAAACAGCGCCGCGCCGCACAGCCCGATCCCCAGGATGAGCTTGGCTCCATTGGGATAAGCGCTGCGCGCAAGCGACATCAGCGACAGCGTGCCGCCCTCGCCCTTGTTGTCGGCTCTGAGAACGAAAGCGACGTACTTTATCGTGACGATGATCGTCAGCGCCCAGACGATAAGCGACAGCACGCCAAGGACGTCGTTGCGCGCTACCGGTCCCGACGATGCGTGCAGCGCTTCCCGAAATGCATAGATTGGGCTGGTGCCGATATCGCCGTAAACCACGCCCAGCGCGCCCAGCATCAGCACCTTGGTGCTGTGCTGCTCGACGGTGGAGTGGCTGGATTGCTCGATGGGTTCTGCCTCGCTACCGGCGTGAGCAAGGGCCATGGACGACACTCCCATAGACGTGCGGACGCGCTGCCATGCCGGGAACGCACGGCCTATCGGCTCGCCTCTCTCTACCAGCCACAAGCCTTCAGAAACCGCCTGACCGTTGCGGCCATGCCATACTCCAACGCATCGGCTGTCAACCCATGTCCGATCGACACTTCGGCCAATGCTGGGATGCGCCTGGCCAGTGCCGGCAAATTGCTGACCACAAGGTCGTGCCCGGCATTGACCTGGAGCCCTGCAGCAAGAGCGGCATCCGCCGTCTTTCCCAATTTCTCCAATTCCTTCGCCGCCTTTGCCGAATCGGAATGATAGCTGCCGTATGGACCCGTATAGAGTTCGATCCGGTCGGCACCGGTGTCGCGAGCGGCATTCACGCCATCGGGGTCCGGATCGGAAAACAGCGATACGCGAAAGCCTCCCTTCTTCAGGCGCTTGACGACCGGTGTCAGGAACGCAGCCCCGGCGGCGAAGTTCCAGCCATGGTCGGAAGTCGCCTGCACCGGGTCGTCGGGCACCAGCGTCACCTGTTCCGGCTGATGCTTTTCCACAAGCGCCAGGAACTCCTCAGTCGGATAGCCCTCGATGTTGAATTCCGCACTCGGGAACTCGTCGTCGATCAGCGCCCTGATCTCAGGCAGATCGGAATGCCTGGTGTGCCGCTCGTCGGGTCGCGGGTGCACCGTCAGCCCATGCGCACCGGCGGCAAGGGCGATGCGTCCGAGCCCCGTCACGCTTGGCCACGGCAGGTCCCGCCGGTTGCGCAGCATGGCGATGGCATTGAGGTTGACGGAAAGCTTTGCAGGCATTTGCACGGTTCCAGGCTGATCTCGGCGCGCATCTATAGCGCCTTTAAGGGGAACAGACAGAGGGTTTCAGGTGTTCCAGGGGAACGAAGAAAATCGAGCGCAAGGAGTTTCCTGTTGAATTTTCTCGATGCCGTGCCGGCGATCCGCCGCATCGATACCGATCGCGAAGACCTCTTCGCCATCGATGTCGTCGGCCATGTCGCAGCGGCTGATGCCGAAAACCTGTTCGGATTGCTGGAGGCAGCCTACGCGCTGCACACGAAAATCGACGTGCTGGTGCGCCTGATCGATCATGAGGGTGTCGACTGGACCGACGTATCGGACGAGACGATCGAACAGGGCATAGCTCACGCGGTGGAGCATATCGGCCGCTGCGCGGCGGTCGGTGAGCCGAACTGGATAGCGGAGGCAAGAGCCTTCTTGCCAGCCTCTTTGCCTATCGAACTCCGGCATTTCGAGGCTAAGGACGAAACCGCCGCCTGGGAATGGCTTGGCGCCAGACCGATCGCCCAGCGCTGATACGGCCGCCCTATCGGACGATCGTCAGCCGTTCGGCCGCGCGCGTGATGGCGGTGTAAAGCCAACGCTGCCGGGTTTCCTTGAATGCCCAGCTTTCGTCGAAAAGCACGATCTCGTTCCACTGCGACCCCTGCGCCTTGTGCACGGTCAGTGCGTAGCCATAATCGAAATCATCGAAGCGCTTCTTCTGCTGCCAGGGAATGTCGGCGTCCGGATCTTCGAACGCCGCCTTGAGCAGTTTGATCTTGGCGACGCCGCGATCCGGATCGTCTTCCTCCGGCGAGACCAGCAGATTGATGCCGGGCTTGACCGTCTCGCGCGACGAGGTCATCACCTTCCACAGCGAGCCGTTGAGCAGCCCCTTGGCTGGATCGTTGCGCAGGCAGACCAGCTTGTCGCCGGCTTGCGGATAATCGGCGTTGAACCCCTTCAGCTCGCGCAGCCGCTGATTATAGCGACGGCGCGTGCGGTTGGTGCCGACCAGCACCTGGTCCGCCTTCAGCACCAATTCCTGGGTGACGTCTTCCTTGCCGATCACTTGCGCCGCGCCATAGTCGCCGCGCATGAACTCGCGGCCCTCGCGCACATCGAGCGCAAGCCGGATGATCGGGTTGTCGCGCGCCTGGCGATGGATTTCGGTGAGCAGAATGTCCGGTTCGTGGTCGGTGAAGAAGCCGCCGCCGGAGATCGGCGGCAACTGGCCGGGATCGCCAAGCACCAGGATCGGCGTGCCGAAGCTCATCAGATCGCGGCCAAGCTGCTCGTCGACCATCGAGCATTCGTCGATGACGACGAGCTTGGCCCGCGAGATCGGGCTCTGCCGGTTGAGCGAAAAGGTCGGCGACATCGAGGTTTTGCCGGTCACCTCGTCCGCTACCGATTCCTCGCCTTTCGGCCGGTAGATCAGCGAATGGATTGTGCGGGCATTGACCGCGCCCTTGGAACGCAGCACCTGCGCCGCCTTGCCGGTAAAGGCGGCGAACTGCACCTGGCCGTCGACATGCTCGGCGAAATAGCGCGCCAGCGTCGTCTTGCCGGTGCCGGCATAGCCGAACAGCCGGAACAGCTGCGGCTTGCCGGCTTTCAGCCAGCCGGCCACCGCCTTCAGCGCCTCGTCCTGTTGAGGAGAAAATTCCATCAGCGCGACAGACCGGATTCGCGAGGGAAAGACGAGGGAAAGACAAGGTGACTGCCGTCACCATCAATTTCATCGCCAGCAATCACGCCGGTGCGACAGGATCAGGCTATCAGCGACAAACAGGAACGTAAAGAGAACAACGCCGAGCGATGGCAGCTTACCCAGCCCGCTGTGGGTCGTTCTCCAGCAGGATCGGCTTGCCATGCGGCGTAGCATGCGCGGCGCGTTCCCAGGCAGCAGCAAGGCTGTCGACATCGTTTCTACCGGCAACGCCTTTGGTCGACAGCAAATTCTCCAGCGCCGCCAGCCAGTGCTCGTAATAATCATGGCCGTCGCTCGCGGCGCCCGGCCGCTTCACCTCGGCCGATAAGGCGTCCGCCCATTCGGTCCACGAAAACAGCCCGTTGTCGTGTAGCGCCACCGTCATGGCGAAGGCCTCTGCTTGCCACGGCTCGGCGAAGACCGGCGCCTCGACACCGGCGGGCAGCACGGCGGCTGAGTTCGTCTCACGCCGGTTCAAGGTAGCTCTCCCAGGCATCGATCGACACGACAAGTTTCGGGTCGGCGCCCTCGCCCCAGATTTCGCTGCCGGTGAAAGCCACCGTATAGACCCATTGCGGGTTTTCGCCCTGGCCGTGCGCATTGGTGTCGGGAAAGACAAAGCCGTCACGCATGGCCTCGATGACGCCTCGCTTGCCGCGCGCGTAACGCGGCAGCCTGGTGTGGCCGGTCGGATGAAAGTTCTTGGTTCGCACGAGGTCGCCTGCCTTGAATCGCGGCGGGACGGCGAGCGGCCGGTCGCAAGGCCCGCCCTTGGCCAGCACCGCCGAAACGTCTTGCGCCTTCAGGACCCGCTTGGGTGTCGCTGCCGGGTCGACCGCATCGCCCCTGGCCAGATCGCGGTCGCTGACGAAACCATGGCGTTTGAGTAACACCTCCAGCGCCTTGATCCAGATTTCGTAATAACTCGACGCATAGTAGTCGGCCGGGTGCAGCGATTCCCGCGCGTGCCGGCTCTCGTCGATGGTCCAGGCGCCCATGGCGCCGGCGCACAACGTCACGCCCAGCGCCCGCCTTTCCCAATCGGCATGGAAATAGGGTTCGTCCTGTTCAGGCGCGACCGGCCCGAAACCCATCTGGCCGCCGAGATCCTGCGGCCCGTTCATGCCGGTTCCCGCGCCAGCGCCGTGCCGATCATGGCATCGCGCGTCACCAGATCGGCGAGCCGTGCCTCATCCCAGCCCTCTGTGTCCCTGGGCCGCATCGGCACCACCAGATAGCGCAGCTCGGCGGTCGAATCCCACACCCGGATTGCCGTCGTCGCCGGCAAGGTCAGCCCGAATTCGTCGAGCACGCCGCGCGGATCGATCACCGCGCGCGAACGGTAGGGCGGCGCCTTGTACCAGACCGGCGGCAGGCCGAGCACCGACCATGGATAGCAGGAGCATAGCGTGCAGACGACGAGGTTGTGCGTGTCGGCCGTGTTGAACACCGCCTGCATGTGTTCGCCTTGCCGGCCGGTGTGGCCGAGCGATTCGATGGCCGCCGTCGCATCACGCTTCAGCCATGCGGCAAACCCGGGATCAACCCAGGCCTTCGCCACCACCTTTGCGCCGTTGCGCGGCCCGACCTTGGTTTCGTAGGTATCGACGATGACGTCGATCGCCGCTGGATCGATCAGCCCCTTGCGGGTGAGAATCGTCTCCAGTGCGCGCACACGCGCCGCAAAAGCATCAAGCTCGTTGTCGTGGTCGTGATTGTGCAGCATGGCATCAAATTACGATCGCGGACCTCCGGCCGCAAGCACCACGGCTTGGGCCAGTGCTATTCGGCTGCCGCCTTCTGCGGCACCGGTTCTTCCTCGTCGTCGAACAGTGACGGCTGGTCGACCGCCTCGACCGGGCTCGGCTCGCCCCGGTGCCCCGCCCATACGCTGACGAGCCAGCCGGAAAAATGCTCCATGTAGACGTAGATGACGGGCGTGACGAACAGCGTCAGTGCCTGCGAGGCGACAAGGCCGCCGACCACCGCCACGCCGAGAGGCTGGCGCAATTCCGCGCTGGCGCCGGTGCCGAGCGCGATCGGGATGGTACCCATCAGCGCGGCAAGCGTAGTCATCATGATCGGCCGGAAGCGCATCAGGCAGGCCTTGTGGATGGATTCGACAGGCGACATCCCCTCGCGCCTGAGTTCCAGCGCCACGTCGATCATCATGATGCCGTTCTTCTTGACGATGCCGATCAGCATCAGGATGCCGATCACCGCGATCACCGACAGATCCATCCCCGCCAGCCGCAACGCCACCAGCGCGCCGAGCACCGCCGATGGAAGCCCGGTCAGGATGGTGAGCGGATGGATGAAGCTCTCATAGAGCATGCCGAGCACGATATAGATGGTCAGGATCGCGCCGCCGATCAGCAGCCCCTGGTTGGAAAGCGAATCCTGGAACGTCTTCGCCGTGCCCGAGAAGGCGGTCGAGATCGTCGGCGGCATGCCGATCTTGTCCTTCAGCGCGTTGATGTGGCTCACGCTGTCGCCGAGGGCCACGCCCTGCGGCAGATTGTAGGAGATGGTCACAGCCGGAAGCTGGCCGAGCTGGTTGACGGTCAAAGCACCGGCGGTCCGATCGACGCGAGCGAACGCACCGAGCGGCACCAGGCTGCCGCTCGCCGTTCTCACCTTGATGGCCAGCATCCGCTCGGGCGACCACTCGATCTTCGGGTCGAGCTCCATGATCACGTCGTAGCTGTCGGCCGAGCCGAAGATGGTCGACACCTGCTGGGTGCCGAAACCGCCATAGAGACTGGAGCGCAGCGTGTCGGTATCGACGCCGAGGTTCGCCGCCTTGTCGCGGTCGATCACCAGCGTCGCCTGTAGCGCGTTGTTCTGCAGGTCATTGGTCACGTCGGTGAAGGCGGCATGATCGGCGGCCATTGCGTCCGTCAGCCTTTGCGCCCAGACGTTCGTCAGGCCGGTATCGAGGCCCTGCACGGCAAGCTGGTAGGCACTCGCCGAAGAACGCGCGCCGAGCCGCAGGTTCTGCACCGGCTGCATGTAGGTTTCGATGCCGGGCACATTGGCAAGCTGGCGCCGCAGATCCGAAAGCACCTTGTCGATGTTGGGGCGCTGGTCCTTGTCCTTCAGCTGCACAAAGAGCTGGCCCTGGTTGAGCGCATTGTTTCCGCTGCCCGCCGACCAGCCGACATGCGCGACATAGGGCGAATGGGTGAAGACATCAGCCACTTGCCCCTGCAGCTTCACCATGGCGTCGAACGAAATGTCCTGGCGCGCGATGGTCGTCACCGAGACCTGGCCGATATCCTCCTGCGGGAAGAAGCCCTTCGGCGATATCTGGATCAGCCACACCGACAGCCCGGCGGTTACCAGGAAGACAAGGAAAACCAGGAAATTGTGGCGCAGGCAGAATGTCAGCAGCCGGTCATAGCCCCGCATGAAGACGTTTTGTCTATGGCCTTCACCGTGCGCTGCTTTCTGCTCGGCTTTCGATAACGACAATAGCCGCGAGCACAGCATCGGCGTCAGCGTCAGCGAGACGAACATCGATGCCAGGATGGCGACCGTCACCACCACCGCGAACTCGTTGAAGATGCGCCCGATCACGCCGCCCATCAAAAGCACGGGAATGAACACGGCGACCAGCGAGATCGAGATCGAGATGATGGTGAAGCCGATTTCGCGGGCGCCCTTGAGCGACGCCTCCATTGCCGAGAGCCCATCCTCCTCCATATGCCGGAAGATATTTTCCAGCATGACAATGGCGTCGTCGACGACAAGGCCGACCGCCAGCGTCAGTCCCATCAGCGAGATGTTGTCGATGGAAAAGCCGAACAGGTACATCACGCCCAGAGTGGCGATGAGCGAAATCGGCACCGCCACGGCCGGGATCACCGTCGCCGTCACCCGGCGCAGGAACAGGAAGATCACCATCACCACCAGCGCGATAGTGAGCAGGAGCGTGAACTGCACGTCGTCGACCGCCTCGCGGATCGATGTCGAGCGATCGTTGAGCAACTGGATGCTCGCAGCTGCCGGCATCTGACCCCCGAAGGAAGGCAGCATCGCCTTGACGCGGTCGACGACATCGACGGTATTGGCATCCGGCTGACGCTGCACCGCCATGATGATGGCGCGGGTGCCGTCATACCAGCTTGCCGTCGTCGTGGTCTCGACCGAATCGATGACGCGGGTCACCTCGCCGAGCCGCACCGGATGGCCGTTCTTGGTGGCGATGATGATGTTGGAGAATCCCGCCGCGTTGGTCAGCTGCGTGTTCGCCGTGATGGTCAGCTGCTGTTTGTTGTTCTTGAGCACACCGAGCGGCGTGTTGCTGTTGGCCGAGGCAATGGCCGTCTGCAGCTGGTCGATCGAGATGCCGCGTGCGGCGAGCGCCGTCGGATCGATCTGGACGCGGACGGCATATTTCTGTTGGCCGTAGATCGAAACCTGCGCAACGCCGTCGATCGTCGACAGCGACGGCGAAATCACATTCTCGGCAAAGGCATCGAGATCGGTCAGCGGAATGGTGTCGCTGACCAGCGACATCAGCAGGATCGGCGCGTCGGCTGGATTGACCTTGCGATAGCTCGGCGGGCTGGTCATCTCCGGCGGCAATTGTCGTTGCGTGCGTGCGATCGCCGCCTGCACATCGGCGGCGGCTGCATCGATGTCGCGGTTGAGCACGAACTGAATGGCGATCGAGGTCGTGCCGAGCGAATTGGTCGTCGAGATCGAATCGATGCCGGCGATAGTGGCAAACTGCTTGATCAGCGGCGTTGCCACCGAGGTCGCCATGGTTTCCGGCGAGGCCCCAGGCAGCGAGGCCGAGACGTTGACAACCGGAAATTCCGCGCTTGGCAGCGCCGCGACCGGCAGGAATTTGTAAGCAAATAGCCCGCCCAGAACCAAGGCGAACGACATGAGCAGCGTGGCGACGGGCCTGCGGATGCAGAATTCGGAAATCATGGCTGTGTTCCGCCCGTCCTGTCGGCCTCCGCGACCTTCGGAGTCGCCTGGTCGTCGGTACCGGTCGAGGCCTTGCCTTCGCGGACCGCCGCGCCGTTTTTCAGCTTGGTCTGGCCTTCGACGACGACACGCTCGCCGCTTTCCAATCCTTGGCTGATCGCGGTGTTGGCGCCTTCTGTCAGCGCGACCTGCACGGGCCGCATTTCAACGGTGTTGTCCGGCTTGATCACATAGACGAACGGCCCCTTCTGGCTGGGCTGGACGGCGACCGTCGGAACGGACGTCATTTGCGGCATGATGCCGGCATCGAGCACAACATTTACATATTGGCCCGGCCACAGCGAAAGATCGGCGTTGGGCACGCTGGCCCGCGTTGCGATGGTGCCGGATGCCGTGTCCACGCTGGAATCGACGAAATCCAGCGTTCCCTTGCCGATCGGCTTCGGGTCGCCGTCCTTGGTCAGCGTCACCGCGCCTTGCTGCGGCGCCGCCAGCGCCTTGTGCAGTAAGGCAAGATCGCTTTCCGGAAGATTGAAGTTCACCTGCAGCGGGTCGACCTGCGTGATCGTCACCAGCGGCGTCGACGTGCTGCTGCCGTTGCTGGTGGTGACGAGGTCGCCGACCGCGACGCTGACCGCGCCAAGCCTGCCGGAAATCGGCGCTTTGATCGTGGCAAAGCCAAGCTGGACCTCGTCCGCATCGATCGTCGCCTTATCGGCGTCGACAGTGGCCGCGGCGGATTTCTGCGCCGCGACGGCCTGATCATAGGTCTGCTGTGTTCCGGCCTGCCTGGCGACGAGATTTTTGGCGCGCTGAAGATCGGCCGTGGCGCTGGCAAGCAGCGCCTGGTCTTTTGCGAGCGTCGCCTGATCGCGTGCCAATTGGGCCTTCAATGAGCGATCGTCCAGCGAGAACAGAAGGTCGCCGGCCTTCACCATCTGTCCGTCCTTGACCGCGATTGCGACGATCTGGCTTGAGACCCGTGCGTTGATGCTGACCACGGCGGGAGAGGACACAAAGCCGATGGCATAGCGCCGGACCGGGAAATCGGCCGTCGAGGCGGTGGCGGCAACCACCGAAGTCGAACGCGCGGCATTTGCCGCTGCAGCGGGCTTGTCCGCCGCCGCCGTCGTCTGCTTCGCCGACAGCATCTGCTGAAGACCGCTCATTGCGGTGGGCGAATGATAAAGCCACGCCGCCGCGGCAACGCAGGCTGCAGCAATCACCGCAAATACGATCTTTCCGCGCATCGACAAAAGGCCTCTCGATCCGACACGCCGCTATCCGGTGGCCGCAGTCTAGCTCAACTCGCAGCCTCTTGCCGCGCTTTTGCCAGATAATAGAGAATGCCGAAGGCGAAAAAGGGCCAAAAGCCGTCATTACGAAGATTTAATGTGCAGTGCACAATAAAACGGCAGCTAACGCAGCATCGGCCACAGCGTCGCCGCAAGCATCACGCCCATGGCGATGTTGAACCATTTGAGCCGCACCGCATCAGCCAGAAAACCGCGCAGCGCCATGCCGAAACCGGCCCAAGTCGAAATGCTCGGCAGCATGACGACGGCGAAAGCGGCCGCGATCAGCACCACGGACACAAACGGGCGTTCCGGATTGGTATAGACGGCCATGGCCGTAATCGCCATCACCCAGGCCTTAGGATTGACCCACTGGAAAGCCGCAGCCTCGATGAAGCGCATCGGCTGGCCCTTCGCCTCGCCTTCGCCGCCGAGCGAGCGCGACATGGCGATCTTCCAGGCCAGATAAAGCAGGTAGAGGCCGCCGGCGATCTTCAACCCGGTATGCAGCACCGGAAAGGCCGTCAACACGGCCCCAAGCCCGAAGCCTACGGCAAGCAACAGCACGAGGAAGCCGAAGCCGATGCCGAGCATGTGTGGCACGGTTTTGACCAAGCCGAAATTCACGCCCGAGGCCAAAAGCATGAAATTGTTCGGACCCGGCGTGATCGAGGTCACGAAGGCATAAACCAGCAGAGCAAGGAATGCATCGAAGGTCATGGAGGATCGCAATGATCAATAATACTGAAATACTGACTTAAATCGATGAGGTGCTGAGTGCAAATGCAATTCGTTGGTCCACGCGCCCTAAGCGTTCCTTCATTTCTTAGGCCAATATCCGCTGAGAACATCTATCTGCGGTAGGCTGCACCGACCATAGATCTGAATCCGGGGCAGTTTCGCGCTGACGGCGCACGCGTCGCAGCCCTTTGCGTCTCGGCGTATTCTCCGGAATCTTGACGCTGTGCGCCAGACCCAGGATCGCCAGAACCTGAATGAATAGCCAGCCGAGATCGATCTGTCCGGGTTCCAGACCAAGCCGTGCAGACTCGGGAAACGCGTGATGGTTGCCGTGGAAACTCTCGCCGAACGTTACCAGCCCGAAACGCGGCAAATTGTATCCTTGCACGGCAACGTCGTCGACGCGCCATCCTTGCTCCCCATCTCGGTGCGCAAAATGCCCAACCAACCAATGCCCGGTAAGCGACACTGAAACGCGCACCGCGATTCCCCATACCACCCAATCCCAGCCGCCAAGCGCGAAAAAGAGGATCGCCCAGGGCAGTTGTTGCAGCATCCAGGTGCGTTCGACGAACTTGTAGAACCGGTCATTCCTGATCGAGGGTTCGATGACGAAGGTGGGTGGATTGCGCAAAGCGACCGCGCAATGCATCTGCCAGAAGGCATCGGTGAAAAATGGCCGACGATGGGCATGGAGATCGTGACATGCGGTCTGGCGCTGAGCCCAGTCACGAATATCGTGAGCATAGATCATCCCAAAAGGACCGGCCATGCCGACGAGCACGCCAAGGTAGACCAGCGCATGCTCGACCCAGATATGAACCTTGAACGAACGGTGGATGAGCAGACGGTGCATCCCCACCGAGTGTCCGGCGCAGATTGTCGCCGCCGTTGTCGCAACGAATAAGGCGAAGGCACTCCAGCTAAATGTCATCGGTCCCAACACAATGGCGGCGATCGTCATCGCCCCGACCCAGATCGACTTTGCCGGCACCCACACGACTTTGCCGTCTTCGGCGTCACTGTCCTGTTGGGAAATCATTCTGCCCGTGGATATGGTTTTCATCGGTACCCCTCCTCCTGCATGAACATTTCCGGACCACAGCCTTGCCTTCTGGCGCGTCTTCCGTTACTTAGGCAGTAAGCTAATCGTCTACTACTACGAATTAGGTATTTAGGCAATAGTCTAAATGAAAATAAGAAAAGCGGACCGAGGCGCAGCCAACGCCTCGGCATCACAAGGTGGAAGACAGTGATCGAAGATGCAGAGCACGCAGCGGATGCCGAAACGGCTGCTCACGCAAATGGCGCGATACAGCGCGTGTTTGAAGCGCTATCTTCAGCGCCCCGGCGCAAGATGCTCGCCTATCTTGCGCACTCTTCCCTAACGGCGGGCGAGATCGCGGCGCGCTTCGAGATGTCGAAGCCGTCGATCTCGCAGCATTTGAGCATTCTGGAGACGGCCGGGCTCATCGCCAAGGAGCGGCACGGACAGTTCATCCACTATTCTCTGGTCCAGAACAATCTTGTGAACACGCTGAATGGATTTGTTCAGGATGTCTGCCCGGTATCGCGCCCTATCAAGAGAGAAAGCAAAGAACTTGGTCGAGGCGAGGCAGCGCAAAGATCGCACTTGCGCAAATCTGAAAAGCCCTAGCGGCTTTGCATCGTTTTCATGAGCGCCTTGGCGTATCGGCAGGCGTCAAATTCCACAGCGATCTCGCAAGACTTTTTGTAAGCGGCCATCGCCTCGGCTTCGTCCACAGAGACGCCTTCACCATGCTGAAGGGCGCTGCCATACATGGTGCAACCCCAGGCATCGCCCTCATTGCAGCTCAGCTTGAATGTGCGATAAGGGCAAGATTCATTGGCACTACCGGCGGCAAGCAGTTTGTTTAGCCCAAGCCGACCCAAGAGAATTCCCGCGCCGCGATTTGTGCAGCCGCCGATACTGCCAGTAGCGCAGGCCTGGGCGAACATCTCCTCGGTCCATTGCTTGTCTTCTGGCGAGTGCTCCTGGATGACCCTGGCCGTCTCGAAACAGGCTTCGCCCCTGCGTCCGTCGAAACACCGCTTGGCACAGGCCAAGACGTCTTTCTCACAACCTTGGTAATCTATTCCCGGCGTGGAAAAGAGCGCGTCATCGACGCCCGACGCCCTGCGCCAAATATCGGCCGGGCATTGTTGGAAATAGTAGCTCGGTGTGCCCCTGCGGTCGATTTCTTCAAACAATTTCGGCAGCACTGACTTGTCGAATACCGGCTCCTGGCTGGCCGCCGCCGTCGTGACCGCAAGAACGATTGCGCCGGCGCCTGCTAGAATTGCCGCCGCGAGCATTATGATCACATCCCTTGCGGGCCGCGGTTCATCGCCGCCACTCCGGTACGGCAGATTTCAACCAGCCCGAGCGGTTTCATGATGGCGATGAACTGATCGAGCTTGGAGCCCTTGCCGGTGATCTCGAAGATGAAATGCTCGGTGTTGGCATCGATGACGCTGGCGCGGAATGCATCGGCGAGCCGGAGCGCCTCGACGCGGGCTTCGCCGGTGCCGGCGACCTTGACCAGCGCGAGTTCCCGCTCCAATGGCCGCTCCTGTCCGAATTCCTGCGACCGCACGGTGAGATCGACGACGCGGTGCACCGGCACGATGCGCTCGAGCTGGTGCTTGATCTGCTCCAGCACGTGCGGCGTGCCGCGCGTCACGATGGTGATGCGCGACAGGTGCTTTTCGTGCTCGGTTTCCGAGACCGTCAGGCTCTCGATGTTGTAGCCACGTCCGGAAAACAGGCCGATGACCCGCGCAAGCACGCCCGGCTCGTTGTCGACCAGGACCGAAAGCGTGTGGTTCTCTGGTTTTTCCGTCTCCTTGGCGATGAAATAGGCGGAGCCGGTCGGTTGCAACTGTGCGTTCATGACATCAATCTCGATTTCAAACTTTTGCGCTAATCTGCTGTTTTCGCACAGCTTCCTTGAACCAGGCTACACCAGTTCCCTGCCCTTGGCGTCGATAGCGTTGGCCACAGCTTCGTCCGTCGCCTCGCCCGGCAACAGCATCTCGTTATGCGCCTTGCCGGACGGGATCATCGGGAAGCAGTTGGCGAGCGTCGCCACGCGGCAGTCGAACAGGACGGGCTTCTTGACCGCTATCATCTCCTTGATGGCGTCGTCGAGCTCGTCCGGCTTGTCGCAGCGAATGCCGTGGCCGCCATAGGCTTCGGCGAGCTTGACGAAATCCGGCATCGCCTCGGTGTAGGAGTGCGACAGCCGGTTGCCGTGCAGCAGCTGCTGCCACTGCCGCACCATGCCCATATATTGGTTGTTGAGGATGAAGATCTTGATCGGCGCCTCGTGCTGCACCGCGGCGCTCATCTCCTGCATCGTCATCTGCACCGAGGCGTCGCCGGCGATATCGATGACCAGCGCATCCGGGTGCGCGATCTGCACGCCGAGCGCGGCCGGCAGGCCGTAGCCCATCGTGCCCAGTCCGCCAGAGGTCATCCAGCGGTTCGGCTTCTCGAAATGATAGTGCTGTGCCGCCCACATCTGATGCTGGCCGACCTCGGTGGTGATGTAGGTGTCGAGGTCCTTGGTCAGCGCATAGAGCCGCTGGACGGCATATTGCGGCATGATCACCTCGTGGTTCATCTTGTAGGCGAGCGAATCGCGCGCGCGCCATTTGGCAATCTGCTCCCACCACGGGTGAAGCGCCTTCTTGTCGGCCTTGGCGGTTGCCCGCCACAGCCGCACCAGATCCTCCAGCACGCGCCCGACATCGCCGATGATCGGCACGTCGGTGTGGACGTTCTTGTTGATCGAAGACGGGTCGATGTCGATGTGGATCTTCTTCGAATTCGGCGAAAACGCCGTCAGTCGCCCGGTGATACGGTCGTCGAAGCGCGCGCCGATGCAGAGCATGACGTCGCAATCGTGCATCGCCATGTTCGCTTCATAGGTGCCGTGCATGCCGAGCATGCCCATCCAGTTCTTGCCCGATGCCGGATAGGCGCCGAGGCCCATCAGCGTCGAGGTGATCGGAAAGCCGGTGAGGTCGACCAGCTCGCGCAGCAGATGACTCGCCTCCGGGCCGGAATTGATGACGCCGCCGCCCGAATAGATGATCGGCTTCCGGGCAGCCGCCATCAGCTCGACCGCCGCCTTGATCTTCTCCAGATCGCCCTGGACCTTCGGCTGGTAGCTAGTGCGCGGCGCCGTCTGCGGCGGGACATAGATGCCCTTGGCGAACTGAACGTCCTTCGGGATGTCGACGACGACCGGACCGGGGCGCCCTGTCGTTGCCACATGGAAGGCCTCGTGGATTGTTGCCGCGAGCTCGTTGACGTCCTTCACCAGCCAGTTGTGCTTGGTGCAGGGCCGCGTGATGCCGACCGTGTCGCACTCCTGGAACGCATCGGAGCCGATCAGCGAAGTCGGCACCTGGCCGGTCAGGCAGACCAGCGGGATCGAGTCCATCAGCGCGTCCTGCAATGGCGTCACCGCATTGGTGGCGCCCGGCCCCGAGGTCACCAGCATGACGCCGGCCTTGCCGGTCGAGCGCGCATAGCCTTCCGCCGCGTGGCCCGCGCCCTGCTCGTGGCGGACGAGGATGTGCTCGACCTCGTCCTGCTGGAAGATTTCATCGTAGATTGGCAGAACCGCGCCGCCCGGATAGCCGAAAACATGCTTGACGCCATTGTCCTTCAGCGCCTGCACCACCATTTCGGCGCCCGTCATTTCGCTCCTTGGCATTTCAGTTCTTGGCATTTCGCGCCGCTCATTCTGTCCACTGCTCATCGTTCTGGTCCCG
This sequence comes from Mesorhizobium sp. M0633, assembly GCF_040320645.1. Lineage (NCBI taxonomy): Bacteria > Pseudomonadati > Pseudomonadota > Alphaproteobacteria > Hyphomicrobiales > Phyllobacteriaceae > Mesorhizobium > Mesorhizobium sp. M0633. Next base: position 187,792 of record NZ_JAMYQC010000007.1, on the reverse strand, counting down.
TACTGTTCGCCATCTGGCGATTGCTCGTCGTTTAGTCGTGTTTCGGGCAATAAAAAAGGCCCCCGAGGGAGCCTGTGTCTTGCGCATGGGAGGTCATCGCCCGGCGGTTACACCGCCTTGCCCACGCGCTTTCCTACGAGAATGAGTGCCTTTTTCATGGTGGCGGACAATAGAATTGGTTTGACGCCGCTGTCAACGGCGAATGTGCACTTGGCCTGACGTCGGCACATCCGCCCATTGTGCACCCGCGCCGCCTTTCCGCCGCGCGGGTGTTCCGTTTCAGGCGCAGAGCACCACACCCCTCGCCTTGGCCCAGCGCTCGATGATCTTGCGCTCCTCGAGCGAGGCGAGACGATTGCCGAATCCGCGCACCTGCACCGCACGGTTTTGCGGGTCGAGTTCGATCGTCAGCAACCGCTCGATCTTGCCGAGCGCCGAGCGCCGCAGCACCCAGATCGAGGCATTGCCGGCGATGCATTTGGCCGCGTATATCGAGACGCAATGATGCATCGCCCGGCTCTCGGCGACCAGATCCTCGGCTGTCCTCAACTGACGGACGAAGAAACGCTCGCCATGCGCCTTTGCCTCTTTGGTCGACGGCTGCCAGTCCCAGTCGTCGAGGCACGAGCCGTCCCAGGCGCGACCCTGCGACTGCGTCCCGGCAGTACGCGTGGCCCGCCCGGCAGCGCGGCGGCGCATTGCCTCGATGCGTTCGATCGCGGCAATGTCTCGATGCCATTCCAGCATCTGCCGACGCAGCGAGGCGAGCGTGCGACCCTTCAGGCTGTACGCCGCATCGCGCTGGTGCACGGCGCCGATATAGTCGCATAGATCGTCGATCTCCTCCTTCGACGCGGGTTGCCCGCAGAAGAACCGTGTCACCTCGCGCCAGAAGGCCAGATCGTTACGTGGCGTGCGCGCGATTTTCGACTTGGCAAGTCGGGCCGCCAATCCGGAATCATCCGTGTAGGACCGGGCGATCGCCACCCAAAATGCCTCGTCGAACGTGAAATCGCTGGGCAAGTTCAAGAAGCAATGCACCTCCTTGCGAGACAGCCACGCACGGGCGCCCGCCTTGTAAAGCGAGTCACCACGCGCCACTGCGATATGCCAAGCCTTGCGAAGCGTAATCTCGCCGGCATTCAACCCCGAGCTGTCCAGCCAGATCCCCTCGAGCGCGGCTGTAACCGGGTAGCGCGCATAGAGATGACGCGCCGCGGCCAGCCGCAGCCGCGCGGGGTCGCGCGTCTTCAGCATTGGACGCCACAGCGCGCCGTCGCGGATCGCCATGCCGGCAAAGCCCCGACGTGCCTCGTCGAGCGCCCGCTCGAAATCCGGAGCGGGACGCGGGACGGGAAAAACCCGCCGCAGCGTTACGGCATATGCTTCAATGCGTTCGCGCTCGGCATCCTGCCTGCGCTGGATCATGGACTTTGCCATGGCCGTTCTTCCTGATTGGAACCCTGTCGGCCGCACGCAATTCCAGCGTCGGCACGGAATGTGTCGATCTGGATCGCCGGGTCATTGACAGGTCTCCTTTCAGGACGACGGATCAGAATGGGCGGCTTCTCTAAGCTCGCCGCCAATTTGACGCAAGAGCCATTCTTTCCATGCCCGCGATGGTCTGACGGGTGTTGCAAAGGTGCATCGTTGTCGCCATCACCGTGTCCGGCCGACGCGTTTCCAGTAGATGAGGGTGCCTGTCAGCCCGCCATGCGGCTTCAGCGCATAATCCGGTATTTCGCCGGCCAGCGTGAAGCCGAGCTTTTCATAGAGGCCGGAAGCCCCCTCCTCTTTTGCCGTGTCGAGGACCAACAGCGTGCGGCCTTTCTCCACGGTAACGGCTTCCGCCGCCTCCATCAGGCGGGTTGCGATGCCCTTGCCGCGATAATCGAGGCGGGTCATCAGTTTGGCGATCTCGGCCCGGTGCGGCTGGTTGGGAGGGCAGTCGAGCAGCAAGGTGACGGTGCCGACCAGAGCCTCGCCGTTCCAGGCCCCAAGCACCGCCCTTTCGCCTCTGGCGGCCGCATGAAGCGACCTGTTCCAGAAGGCCGCGGCCATCTCCGGCGCCAGCGGATGCATGAAGCTGACCGAGCCGCCGGCAGCGACTGTCCCGATCAGCAGATCCGCCAGCATTTTTTGCGTTCCGTCAGTATTGCTGAGTGGTCTGATTTCGATCGAACTCATGTGGTTCCCCTGCGCCGTCCGTCAATCGAAATGACTGGTCCGCTTCCGCTTCCTGGCCCGCCGGATTTCCGCGATGCGATCGGCGTCTTCCTCTTGCAGATGTCGCCCGCGTTCCAGCAGTTCGAGCGTGTATTCCTCATAGGTCAGGCCCAGCCGCTCGGCCTTGTCCAGCCGCATCAGCATGATCTCGCGGCTTGGCGCTTTCCACGCCTGGGCATGGGCGGTCCGCCAGGCAAGAAACACATAGGGCTCACCCTTGCCCCAGGGCGGACCGTTATAGTCGTCGAGCGGCGGACCGCCATTGTCGGAGCGTTTCGGACGGCGCGCCTTCACCTCAGCTCCTGGCCAACGCAACCAGATAGTCGGCGGCGTCCGGCCCCGGAGCGTGAAAGACGCAATCGGATGGCGCGCCGAGCGCCAGGCAGTCGCCCGGTTCGAGCCGGTGAACGATGTCCCCCTCGGTGAATTCCAGCCCCCCGGAGATCAGCCATATCTGTTGCCTGATGAAGGCATAGGACGCCGCCGGGAAACTTACCTTGGCGCCGGCCGGCAACTGGATCCGGATCAGTTCGAGGGGTATGTCGGAGACCGGCGAAAGATGCCGACGCACATAACCCGTAGCCGGATCGCGCCAGAGCGGCTGGTCACGTTCGCGAAGCAGGCCACCGCCCTGCAATTCCGCCCTTGCGATCAATGTGGACAGCGTCATGCCGAAGGCGGCCGCAATGCGCACAAGGAGTGCCGCCGTCGGGCTGGTCATGCCGCGTTCCACCGTGCTCAGCATGGCTTTCGAAACATCGGACCGCTCCGCCAGCTCTGCCAGGGACCAGCCTCGAGCCACTCTTTCGGCATGTATTCTTCTGCCGATGGTCGAGGAGATGTCGTTCGCTATATCATCCATTAATCCAATATATCGAAATTTTTCTACGGAGCAACGGCCGTTTCATCCATTTTTCGCAAACTCCTTAATGTCCGCTAAACCATCCGGCCTCATCCCACCTTAACCCCGTTCGCCTAGACTCATCGCTTGGGAAAAGGGATCGGCGTGTCCATGCTCGTTGAACGCGAAGCCTCCATCGGGGAACCGACTTTGCTGGAGCGCCGCAGGGCGGAGCAGAACGACAAGCGCATTCTGGGCAATGTCGTGCAATGCGACGGCGCGCGCGCCACCATCAGCGCCTATGCCGACGATATCGAAGGCACGGTCACCGGCCTGTGGAGCGTCGGCAAGATGATCTCGATCAATCTCGGCGCGTCACGAACCGTCGGCCTGGTCTACGAAATCGGCAAGTCGGATCGTGCCTGGAGCAGCGAGGGCCAGAATCCGATCGAGGTCAGCATCGAATTGATCGGCGAGGTGCGCGACGGTGCTGAACCCGGCGCGAAGCCGATCTTCGACCGTGGCATCACAACCTACCCGCATATCGGCGCCATTGCCCATCGTATCCGCAGCCGCGACCTGCAGGCCGTCTACGATCTCGCCGGTCGTCATTCGATCACCATCGGCACGCTGTCGCAGGACGAGGCCATCGACGCCAATATCGCCATCGACGATACGCTGGCGCGCCATTTCGCCATTGTCGGCACCACCGGGGTTGGCAAATCGACCGCCGTGTCGCTGCTCTTGCGCAAATCGATCGCCGCCCGGCCCGACCTGCGCGTGCTCATCCTCGATCCACACAACGAGTTCGCCGCGTCGTTGCCCGAATATTGCCTCAGGGTCGATTCGACGACGCTCGACCTGCCCTTCTGGATGTTCAAGCTCGAGGAATTTGCCGAGGTGCTGTTTCGCGGCCGCGAGACGGTTCCGGAAGAGGTCGACGCCTTGCGCGATCTCATTCCCGCGGCCAAGAATCTCTACCGCAATCCGAACTCCGGCAACTATCTACGGCGCAGCACCGATGCGCTGACCGCCGACGCGCCAGTGCCCTATCGCATTGCCGACCTCATCAAGCTGGTCGACGAACGCATGGGATTGCTGGAAAGCAAGAACGATCGCCCGACCCTCAGGTCACTGAAGACACGTATCGAATCGGCGGCATCCGATCCGCGCTACCGTTTCATGTTCAACTCGCGCCTGATCGAGGACACCATCCACGAGACGATCGGCAACATCTTCCGCGTGCCGCATCACGGCCGCCCTGTGACCTGCTTCGAAATGGCCGGCATGCCGTCCGAGGTGGTCAATTCCGTATGCTCGGTGCTGGCGCGGCTGGCCTTCGACCTGGCGTTGTGGAGCGAAGGCCGCCTGCGCCTGCTCTTCCTGTGCGAGGAAGCGCATCGCTATATGCCGGCCGATCCGCGCCTCGGTTTCGCGCCGACGCGGCACGCGCTGTCGCGCATCGCCAAGGAAGGCCGCAAATATGGCTGTTATCTCGGCGTCGTCACCCAGCGCCCGGGCGAACTCGACCCGACCATCCTGTCGCAGTGCTCGACGTTCTTTGCCATGCGGCTCGCCAACGAGCAGGACCAGGCGATCATCCGCTCGGCGATCGCCGACTCCTCGGCTTCGACGCTGGCGTTCCTGTCTTCCATGGGCCAGCGCGAGGCCATTGCCTTCGGGGAAGGCGTGGCGACGACGATGCGGATGAAGTTCGAAAAGCTCTCCGAGGATTTGATCCCCGGCACCGCCAAGCGCGCGGACGCCTTGCAGTCCGAAACCGGCGACGAGGTCGACCTCGTGGCGATCGTCGAACGGCTGCGCAACGTGCCGAAATCACAGCAGGCAATGCCTTTCGCGGAAGTCGTCGATCCGGGCCGGCAGGCCGGCGATTCGGACTATCGCAAGCCGTCGGCCGCACGCACCCAGCGAAACGACGATTTCGACTTGCGCTACGGCCTCAAGCCGGCGACCTTCGGCCTGCGTCCCCCAGAATGATTGAGCCGAGCGACTTTTAGGCAGCGCTCGCAGATATCAAAGCTGAGTTTCGATGGCTGTCTTGTCTATAACTGACCACACCTGGCGAATTTTCCCTCTCTGAAACTCATAAAATACGTTCTCGGCAAACGAAATTCTCTTCCCGCTTACATCGAGCCCAAGGAACGTTCCCCTTGGCGCGCAGTCGAAGCTTAGCCGGCTCGCTACATAAGGCGGATCGGCAACCAATAGCTGAATGTCGAAGTAAAGGTCCGGAATTTCGTCGAAGTCTCTCACCAACATTTCGAGATAGCCGGACAATCCGAGCTTGCGACCGTTGTGGGTCACTTCATCATGAACAAACCGCCCCAGATTTGGCCAATCCTGCTTGTTCAGGCATGCAATATAGCCTCGGTAAAGACCGGAGAGATCGGATTTAGTCACGGCAACACCTCTATTTCCGGCAAGCCCCGCAAAGGCAGCATCTCAGCTTGACTGGGTGACGTCGGTCTGCGTGCACCGGAAACGCAGAAAACGATACCAGACGGCCGGCATCAGGAATTCAATGACGGAATTTCAGGCACAGACGCGGTTGCGCCCTTGCCTCTTCGCCTCATAGAGCTGGCGATCGGCGCGGCGATAGAACTCCTCGGCGGTTTCCTTGCGATCCCAGACGGCAAGCCCGACGCTGGTGGTGATTTTCAGTCGGACATTGCCCGTCAGCACCGACATGTTGGCGATCGCCTTGCGGATGCGCTCCGCGAATTTGGATAGCAGCTCGGCGTCCATATTGGGCGTGACCACCGCGAACTCCTCGCCGCCCAGGCGCGCCACCACGTCGTGATAGCGTGTCATGTCCTTGAGACAGTTGGCGACCGCCCGCAACACCTCGTCGCCGACATCGTGGCCGTGGCTGTCGTTGACCTGCTTGAAATGGTCGAGGTCGAGGATCATCAGCCCTACTGGTTTCTCGATGCGACGGAACTCTTCGAGATATTCCTTCAGCGCATCGTCGAAATAACGCCGGTTCTGCATGCCGGTGAGGCTGTCGGTGAGCGCCGCGTGCTCTAGCGTTTCCGAACGCGCGCTGAGCGAAACGGTCATGGCGCGCAGCTTGCCTTCTTCCGTCGCCTGCTTTCGGATCAGCGGGTAGATGAAGAAAATGCCGAAGAACAGCGCAGTCGCCAGCAGCACGCCCGTCGCAAACAGCAGCTTGTTGAGATAGACGATTTCATCGAGTTCCGAAGGCGTATTGCTAATGTCGGCGGCCAGGGTTTGCAGGAGCCCATAGGCGTAAAGCGTCACCAGGCCGGCGGCCAGGATCACAAAAATAAAGACGAAAAAGGCTGATTCCGCCTTGTGGAAACGCATCTGCTCCCCGTTGGAAAGTTCGTAACGATCTTATGGCATGCGGGAACTTACGGACAGTTAACCTGGACAACTTCAACGCGAAATGTCCCCTCGGTGTCGACTTTTCAGGTTGCGCTCGAACGAGGGAGTGAGAGCATCGAGTCGATCCCCTCACCAGGACGCAATCTCTGCCATTCCGGGCCCAATTGGTGCCTGAACCAGGTCGCCTGCCGTTTGGCATATTGCCGCGTCGCGATTTTCGCGCGCTCGATGGCCTCGGGAAAACTGAAGGCGCCGGCCAGCGCGGCCTGAAGCTCGCGAACACCGATTGCTTTCATCGCCGGCAGGTCGGGATCGAGGCCGAGCGCTGAAAGCTGTTTCACCTCGTCCAGTGCCCCCTTGTCCAGCATGCGGTCGAAGCGAGCATCGATCCGCTCCACCAGCGCCGCTCGCTCCGGCTCGATGACGAAAAAGCGCGCGCTGCTCCTGTCGATCAACGGCCGGCCACGCGCGGCCTGCCAGTCCAGGATGGAACGCCCCGACGCGTCGAGCACCTCCAGCGCCCGCACGATGCGCTGGCCATCCGTCGGCTTAAGCATCATGCCGGCCGCAGAATCCTCGCGCAACAGGATGCGGTGCAATCTCACTGCGCCCTGTTCCTGGAGCTCGTAGCGCCAGCGATCGCGGATCGACTTCGGAATGTCGGGCATCTCCGAGATACCTTCCGTGAGCGCCCGGAAATAAAGCCCGGTACCGCCGACGAAAATCACTGGCCGCTCCGAGAGCGTGCCGTCATCGATCAGCTTCGTGACATCACGCAACCAGGCGCCGGTGGAATAGGCGGTGGACGGATCGACGTGTCCATAAAGAAAGTGGGGGACGCGGGCGAGTTCGGCAGGACCAGGCCGCGCCGTCAGCACGTCGAGCACCGAATAGCCTTGCATAGAATCGGTGTTGACGATGACACCGCCATTGCGCTCGGCGAGGTCGAGTGCGAGCGCCGACTTGCCGCTGGCGGTCGGCCCGGCTATCAGGATCGCGTTCTTCACGCGGCCTTCGCCCGCCTGTCCGCTGGAATTTTCGATGCCGCTGATCGCCACGCTTCTATCCCATCCCGCCGGCCGCGCATTGACGCCGACGCTAGCGAATATGGCCTCGCGGTCGGTCGGCGCAAGCGCTGTTCGCTGGCTGGCCGAAGGCATCGCCTGCGAACTCGACTTGCCGGAGACCGCCGACGCTTCCGAAATAACGGCGCGCCTGCAGGCCGCGCTTGCTTCCGAACCGATCGACGTGGCCGTCCAGCCGGCTGAGAACAGGCGCAAGAAGATCCTGATCGCCGACATGGATTCGACGATGATCGACCAGGAATGCATCGACGAGCTTGCCGACGAGATCGGCGTCAAGGATCGCGTCGCCGCCATCACGGCGCTATCCATGAACGGCGAGATCGCATTCGAGCCGGCCTTGCGCGAGCGCGTGGCGCTGCTCAAGGGTCTCGATGCCGCAATCATCGACCGCATCATCGACAATCGCCTGACGCTAGCCTCCGGCGGCCGCACGCTCGTCCAGACAATGGCGGCCAATGGCGCCTGGACGGCGCTGATCTCCGGTGGTTTCGACATCTTCACCACCCGCATCGCAGCATTGCTCGGCTTTCACGAAAATCGCGCCAACCGCCTGATCGAGCAGGATCGCCGCTTCACCGGCTTGGTCGCCGAACCGATCCTCGGCCGCGCCGCCAAGGCCGAAGCCCTTATCGAGATTTCCGCCCGCCTCGGCCTGACGCCTGCCGATGCCATTGCCGTCGGCGACGGCGCCAACGATCTCGACATGATCCGTCTTGCCGGCATCGGCGTCGCCTTGCATGCCAAGCCGGCCGTGGCAGCCGAGGCAAAGATCCGCATCGACCACGGCGACCTCACCGCCTTGCTTTATCTGCAGGGTTATCGCCGGGAGGAATTTGTCGAATGACGCCGATCCGCACCGAGCGCCTGATCCTGCGCAACTGGGGAGATCGTGACCGCGAGCTCTTCCATCGCATCAATTCCGACGAGCGCGTCATGGAATTCTTTCCGTTTCGGCGTGACCGTGCCCAGTCGGACGCCAAGATGGAGGAGTTGCGCGCGGCTATCGATCGCGACGGCTTCGGCTTCGCGGCCGCTGAGATCGCAGCCACAGGTGAATGCATCGGCTTCGTCGGCATAACCCGAACCGATCATTTGCCATTCCTGCCGCCCGGCACGATCGAGATCGGCTGGCGGCTGGCACCCGAATTCTGGGGCCGCGGCTATGTCACCGAAGCAGCCGAAGCCTGGCTCACCTATGGCTTTGAAAGACTTGGCCTCGACGAAATCGTGTCCCTCGCAGTCAAGGATAACAGCCGGTCCACTGCCGTCATGGAGCGCCTAGGCATGATCGCCGACCCGGCCTCCGACTTCGACCATCCCGGTGTTCCGGACAGCCACACCGCACTCAGGCGACATCTCTTCTACAGGCTGTCACGCACAGACTGGCAGGCAAGATAAAGAGCGGCCCGCTAGCCGCCCTTTTTCGTTTCAAGATCAGAGTGTTGCAGGCTCTTCCGGACTCAATCCATCCGGATTGTCACAAACCTCAGCTCGCCGGTCTTCGACGCCAGCATCAAAAGCGCGTTCTTGCGCCCCTGCTCCTTCAGCGCGCCGATCCGGTCCATGACGTCCTTGGGCGTTGCGACCGATTCCTGCGCGATCTCGGTGATCACTTCGCCCGGCTGGATGCCGCGTTCGGCAGCCGCCGAATCCTTGGAGACGTCGGTCACGACGACGCCGGAGACGTCGGCGGCAATGCCGAACTTCGTGCGCGTCTCCTCATTGAGCTCGCCGATCGTCATGCCGAGCACGGCAGCCGTCGAAACCGCAGGCGCCTTGTCGGCATCGTCCTGGTCGGTGTTGCCGTTTTCACCGCCGCTGGCAAGCTTTTCGCCGTCCTCGAGCCGGCCGAGCGTCACCTTGACGGTCTGCTCGACCCCTTTGCGCACGATGATCACGTCGACCGCCTTGCCGACCGGGCTCTCCGCCACGACGCGCGGCAGGTCGCGCATTTCATGGATGTCCTTGCCGTCAAATTTGATGATGACGTCGCCGGCCTGGATTGTGCCGTTGTCGACCGGCCCGCCCTTGATGACGCCGGCGACCAGCGCGCCCTTGGCGGTCGCCATGCCCAGGCTTTCGGCAATGTCGTCGGTCACCGGCTGGATGCGCACGCCGAGCCAGCCGCGCCGCGTCTCGCCGAACTGGCGAAGCTGGTCGACGACGCCCGAGGCAAGCTGCGACGGGATCGAGAAGCCGATGCCGATCGAGCCGCCCGATGGCGAGATGATTGCCGTGTTGATGCCGATGACCTCGCCGCTGCTGTTGAACAGCGGTCCGCCGGAATTGCCGCGGTTGATCGCGGCATCGGTCTGGATGAAGTCGTCATACGGGCCGGAATTGATGTCGCGATTGCGTGCCGAGACGATGCCGACCGTCACCGTGCCGCCGAGACCGAACGGATTGCCGATCGCCATCACCCAGTCGCCGACACGCATCGTGTTGGAATCGCCGAACTTCACCGCCGTCAGCTTGTGCCCTTTCGGATCGACCTTCAGCACCGCGACATCGGTCTTGGTGTCGGTGCCGACCAGCGTCGCCTTGAGCGTCACCCCATCGGAGAAATTCACCTCGATGTCGTCGGCATCGGCAATGACGTGGTTGTTGGTCACCACGATGCCCTGCTCGGCGTCGACCACGAAGCCGGAGCCCAGCGACTGCACCTTTTGCCCGCCGCCGCCCTTGTCGCCGCCACGGTTCTTGAAGAAATCGTCGAAGAAGTCCTGGAAGGGCGAGCCCTCCGGCAGCTGCGGCATCGGCACTGCGCCCGGCCCCTCAGTGCCTTTAACAGTCTGCGACGTCGAGATGTTGACCACGGCGCCAAGCAGGCCGGCGGCGAGATCGGCAACCGAGGGCGGCCCGTCGGCTGCCATCGTCGGCGCCACGAACGACGGAACGGCAACGGCGCCGACCAGAAGCGCAGCGGCCCCGGCGATGAACGTCCGCCTCGCTGCACGCAGAAGGGTGGTGGATGTCATCGAAAGGCCTCCGGGTGTTCTGAAAAAAAACCGCTTCGGCAAAAATGCCGGTCCGCGTCATGTTGGCAAGAAATAAGGCACGTTTGCGGCTATGGCTACCGCCAGAGAATAAATCCTCTGTTACGCCGGCTATCCCTGCACCGGCCCTACTGGCCGGTGCTTGGCTGCGCTGCCGGTGGGGCGGGAGCGGCAGGTGCTGGCGCTGGTGCCGCCGGTGCCACAGGCGTTTCCTTGCTGTCCGGGTCGCGGAAGAAGCGGAAGAACTCGGAATTCGGCGACAGCACCATCGTCGTTCCGGCGCTGTTCAGCGCCGTGCCATAGGCATTCATCGACCGATAGAAATCGAAGAAGGCCGGATCGCGCTGATAGGCCCCGGCAAACGTGGCACTGCGCTGGGCTTCACCTTCACCGCGCAGGATTTCAGACTCTTTTTGCGCTTCGGCGACGATTTCGACCACTTCGCGGTCGGCGCGAGCCCTGATCCGCTGCGCTGCCTCATTGCCTCGCGCCCTCAGCCGCTCGGCTTCGGCGAGACGTTCGGCCTTCATGCGATCGAAGGTCTGCTGCGAGACTTCGGCCGTGAGATCGGTGCGGCGGATGCGGACATCCTCGATCTGCAGGCCAAGCGAGGTGGCATCGGGCCTCAGCTGATCGCGCACCTCGCGCATCATCACCGCGCGCTCTTCCGAGAGCGCCGCCTCGAAGTCTCGCAGGCCATAGACGCGGCGCAAGGCGGCGTCGAGACGCGTCCTCAGCCGGGCCTCGGCCAGTTCGATCTGGCCGGACACCGCGGCGCGGAACACGCGCGGATCCGAGATACGATAGGCGATAAAGGCATCGACCTCATAGAATTTGCCGCCCGAAACCTGGACACGGATGTTGTCGAGGTCGAAGCGCAGGACCCTGTTTTCGATCAGCTGCACGGTGTCGGCATCGAAGAAGGAGAATGGCGCCTTGAAATAGATGCCCGGCTGGTTCTTGACGTCGACGATTTCGCCGAACCTGAGCACCAGCGCCTGCTGGCGCGCATTGACGACGAAGACCGACGAGTAGAGCAGGAACAGGATGACCGCGGCGATGACCGCAATGACGGGAAGACGGTTGGCCATCACTGGTTTCCTCCGGTGGTCGGTGTCGGCGCCTTCTGCTGCAATGCCGGCAGCGGCAGGTAGGGAACGACCCCTTGCCCGTTGCCTTGCTCGACGATGACCTTGCTCGAATCCTTCAGCACCCTCTCCATCGTTTCCAGGTAGAGTCGCTTGCGCGTCACCTCCGGCGCCTTGGCATATTCGTCATAAACCGAGATGAAGCGCTGCGCCTCGCCTTCGGCCTCCTGCACGACCCGGTTTTTGTAGGCGGCCGCGTCTTCGCGGATCTGTGCGGCCGCACCGCGTGCCTGGCCGAGCTTCTGATTGGAATACTGATTGGCCTGCTCGACGAACTTGTCCTCGTCCTGCTCGGCGCGCTGCACCTCGTCGAACGCGTCTGCCACCTCGCGCGGTGGCGCGGCGTCCTCGATCGAAATGGCGTTGACGTTGAGGCCGGCCTTGTAACCATCCAGCGTCGTCTGGATGATCTCACGCACCGACGCCGCGATGCCTTGCCGGTCGTCGCGGAAAATGTCCTGCGCCGGGCGCCGGCCGACCGCTTCGCGCATCGCGCTTTCGGCGACCTGCTGCAGCATGCCGTCCGGGTCGGACACGTCGAATAGATAGGCCTTAGGGTCGGAGACCTGATAGGCCACAGAGAACTGCACATTGACGATGTTCTGGTCGCCGGAAAGCATCAGGCCATTGCCGCTGGAACTGCCGCCGCCGATACTGACAAGCTGCTCGGCGATGTTGGCGGTCTCGACCGTTTCGATGGGCCACCAATGGAAATGCAGGCCAGGCTGCGACAGCTCCGCCTTCGGCTTGCCGAACCTGAGTTCCACCGCAACTTCGTCGGGCTGCACGGTGTAGACCGCCTTGAACGCCCATAGCACCACCAGCGCCGCGGCAATCAGCCCGAACACGGCAGGGCTCGCGCCACCGCCGCCCGGCAGCGCGCGCCGCAACCTGTCCTGCCCGCGCCGGATGATATCCTCGAGATCGGGAGGCGAGCCCTGCGGGCCGCTGGGTCCTTTTGGTCCCTGACCCCAAGGCCCCTGATTGTTGCCGCCGCCCCACGGGCCGCCGCCGCCGCTCTTGTCGTTCCAGGGCATGAATGTCCTTTCGCTTGGAATTCCCTCAAGCGCCGGCTCACCGGCGCAAAATCCAATATTATTATTCTATAGGGATGCAGCGGCACGCTTTCAACGCGATCGGCTGCCGCCACTGTCCGCCTTTTGGGTCCATCTAGACCTGTCGCGACCCCTTTGTCGCCTTCAATGCACGTCGCGGCGCCGCTCGTAAACCGAATAGCGTGTCGCATGGCTGTCCTTTTCGCCAGCCTCCACCTCCTGCGAGCGGACGATCCGCCACAGCGCCGGATCGATCGGCGGGAAATGGGCATCGCCGTCGACCGCGGCCAGAACATGGGTCACGTGCAGCCGATCGGCCAACGGCAGCGCCTGAGCGTAGATCTCGCCGCCGCCGATGACGCAGATCTCGTCGGCGCCGGCCATGCAGCGCCCGCGCACCGTCGCCAGCGCGATTGCGTCCTCGATCGAGTGCGCGACTTCGACGCCCTCGGCGCGCCATGCCCTGTCTCGTGTCACCACGATGTTGAGCCTGCCCGGCAATGGGCGGCCGATGCCTTCATAGGTCTTGCGGCCCATGATGATGGGCTTGCCCATCGTATCGGCTTTGAACCGCTTGAGATCGGTGGACAGCCGCCACGGCAACCCACCCTCGCGCCCGATCACGCCGTTCTCGGCGATGGCGACATAAATCGCGAGGTCCATCAGCCGCCGTTTCCGCCATCGGATGGCTCCAGCAGCAATATGTCGATGTCGTGCTCGGGGTAGAAGTTCTGCGCCTTCATCTCGAACGTCGTCGGTCCGATCTTCCTGACGTTTTCGCCGCAAAACGAGACCAGGTTCTTCGGATCGCCCTTGTCGACGGTCAGCTTGAACGTGCCGATGTTTCCCGACGCCCAGTTGCCGCCCGTGGTCAGGATATAGGCGATGCGGTTCTCGAAATATTTGGGGTAGCCGTCGGGATCGTCCTTGGCTGCCTTGCGCACGGCATTCTCGAAGGCATCGTCCATGCAGTAGCGTGTCTTGTAGGCGGCATACTGACCCTGGAACTGGCCGTCATAGAAGAAGCTGACCGAGGAGGTGCCGCCGACGCTCGGCTTGTAGCGATGCGAGACATGGACCGCCTTGTTGGCCGGAAACGTCGAGCGCCACCAATAGGTCGAGCGCAATTGCCAGAACGGCGTATAGACGGTCTTCATGCCCGAACCGTCGTCGGCAGTGTCCTCGATGATGATGCCGCGGTTGACCCAGTCGTCGGCGACCGCTTGCGGCAGCTTTGCCAGCGCTGCCTTGGCCCCATCGCCGAACGGATAGAATGGCACGGCCTGCGCCTTCAGGTCAGCGCCGATGTCGATGCCGAGCGCGAACACCTTCTGCTCGAGCTGCGGCTTTGCCGGCACCCCGTCGATCGTCACTTCGAAGCCGAGGAAATTGTCGCTCTGCGCCTCCGGAATCGCCGGTATTTCTTCGGGATCGCCTTCGATGTCGGGCATCGGAAAGGCGACGATCGCATCGACATCCTTGTCGGTGTTGTTGCGGAAGACGTAGTCGACCGTCACCTTTTCCGGCGAGATGTAGAGATCCTCGCTTTCCATCGCCACCGCATCGCTGCGCGAAAGGATCAGCCCACCGGTGCCGAGTTCGGCGACCGAATCATTGGCGAGCGCAGGCGTAGCCGAGAGCGCCAAGGCTGCGGTCAGGACGTAACGGAACATGGAAGCTCCCCCGGCGAGATGCCAACATGACTCTAGCTGTTCAATGTGGCGTTTCAAAGCCTTTCGGCAAATGCGCCGGCGCCCGCCGGCATGTCGTGTCGGTCTAGACACGCCGGTCCCGATCGGGCAGGAGTTCGCCCATGCGCAAGCTTCTCGTCATCGGCATCGGCGCCGGCAATCCGGAGCACATGACGGTCCAGGCCATTAACGGTCTCAACCGGGCCGACGTGCTGTTCATTCCCGACAAGGGCGCCAAGAAGAACGATCTCGCCGAATTGCGCCGCCAGATCTGCGACCGCTTCGTCATTAATCCGAACTCGCGCCGTGTCGAATTCGAGGTGCCGGTGCGCGCCGAGCCGGCGCCTTCCTACCGCTCGACCGTCGACGACTGGCACGAGGCGATCGCCGCGATCTACGAAGGCCTGATCCGCGACGAACTCCCTGAAGATGGCTCCGGCGCCTTCCTGATCTGGGGCGATCCGTCGCTCTACGACAGTGCGCTGCGCATCCTCGACCGCGTGCGCCTCAGAGGCAGTGTAGCGTTCGAGCTGGAGGTCATCCCTGGCATCACCGCCATCCAGGCACTCGCAGCCAGCCACAAAATGGCATTGAACCGGATCGGCGACGCCATTTTGATCACCACCGGCCGCCGGCTCGCCGAGGAAGGTCTGCCCGAAAACGCCGGCAGCACCATCGTCATGCTGGACGGCAAATGCGCCTTCAACACGCTGGACGACAACGACGTCACCGTCCACTGGGGCGCCTATCTCGGGACGCCCGACGAGATCGTCATCTCGGGCCGGATTGGCGACGTCGGCGACAAGATCGTGAGCACCCGTGAGCAGGCCCGCCGGAAAAAAGGCTGGATCATGGACACCTATCTGCTGCGCAAGCCGGGCGAGCCTAAGAAGTAACAGGGATCACACGCGGCATGAATTCCGCCGGCGTCACGCTGCGTCGATCTCGGCCTGCAGCGCCTCCATATGCGCCGCCGCTGCTGAAGACGCAGCCCGCTCGATCGCGCGGAAGCGGCTGACCACAGCAAGCCCAACCGATGTCAACTGGGCGCCACCGCCTTTTTTGCCGCCCGTCTGTGCCGCAACCAGCGGCTTGCCGAACACGCGGTTCATGTCTTCGACCAGATCCCAGGCGTGCTTGTAGGACATCTCCATGCCGCGTGCCGCGGCCGAAATCGAGCCGAAGGCGGCGATCTGTTCCAGAAGCTCGATCTTGCCCGGTCCGATGCGGCCATCTGGATCGAGATTTATCCGCAAACTCAGCGACGGCATTTGCTCCTCCGCGGTGACGCTATTCTACAAGTTCTGCAGCGATACCGCTATTCCAAAACGATATAGCGAATCATCGGCCGTTCACTCATCCGCCTCGGCGGGCAGGCCGGCGCCGGTATTCGCCCGGTCGAAGCTCACCGTCTTGACCACGGCGAAGACCTGTCGACCAAGCCGAAGCCCCAGTGTCTGCCGCGACTGTTCGGTGATGCGGGCAAGCACGGTTGCGCCATTGCAGTCGAGGCCAATCTCGACCGTAGGCCCTTCGCCCGGCTCTATCGCCACGATCGTGCCCGGCAATATGTTGAGCGCGCTGAGGCCAACCGGCTGCTCGGTGGCGATCATCACGTCGCGGGCACGGATGCGGACGCGCACCGGCGCACCGGCTGGCGTTGCCAGAAGCGGCACCCGGATCTCGCCCGCCAATGAGCCTAGCACCGTCATGCCAAAGGCTTCGTCGTGGCGCAGAACCGCGGTATCCAGCACGGCACCGCCCTCGCCGCGCTCTTCGGCCGGCAATAGATCCAGACGCTGCATGATCGCTCCGGTCGGACCGGAAGCGGCGACCTTTCCTTGCATCAGCACCACGACGTCGCTCGCCAGCCGCGCCACTTCGGCGATAGAGTGGCTGACATAGACGATCGGGATTTTCGTCTCGTCGCGCAGCCGCTCGATATAAGGCAAGATCTCGGCCTTGCGCCCCTCGTCGAGCGAAGCCAGCGGCTCGTCCATCAGCAGCAATTTCGGACTGGCAAGCAGCGCCCTGCCGATTGCCACACGCTGCTTCTCGCCACCGGAGAGTTTTGCCGGCCGCCGGTCGAGCAAATGGCCGATCCCGAGCAGTTCGACCACGCCATTGATATCCGCGTAACGCTCGGCAGCCGGCGTGAACCAGCGGCCATAGCGCAGATTGCTCGCCACGCTCATATGCGGAAACAGCCGCGCATCCTGGAACACCATACCGATCCGCCGTTTGTGCTTCGGCACGAACAGACCGGCATCGCTATCGACCAGCACGCGGCCGTCTGCCGCGATACGACCTTTGTCGGGGCGGATCAGCCCGGCAATCAAATTGATCAGCGTCGTCTTTCCGGAGCCGGAAGGCCCGAACAGCGCAGTCAGCCGCCCGGCGCTTTCGAAGCGGGCATTGACGGTGAAATCGCCAAGCCGGTGGCTGATGTCGACCTGAACCGTCATTCGATGTCCATCCGCCGGCCGACGCGCCGCGCCAGCACTTCCGAGGCAACAAGTGCCGCCATCGAGATGACGATCGAGATCAGCGTCAGCCTGAGCGCGCCGGCGTCGCCGCCGGGAACCTGCGTGAAAGTGTAGATCGCCGACGGTAGCGTCTGCGTCTCGTTCGGAATGTTGGAGACAAAGGTGATCGTCGCGCCGAATTCGCCCATCGCCTTGGCGAAGGAGAGGATCGCACCGGCGATCAGGCCGGGCAGGATAAGCGGCAGCGTGATCGTGCCGAATACCCATAGCGGATTGGCGCCGAGCGTGCCGGCGGCCGCCTCGATTTTGCGGTCGACGGCCTCGATAGACAGCCGGATGGCCCGCACCATCAGCGGAAAGCCCATCACGCCGCAGGCGAGCGCGGCGCCAGTCCAGCGGAAGGAAAAAACGATGCCGAAATGTTCGGCCAGGAAAGCGCCGGCCGGACCACGTTTGCCGAAAGTCAAAAGCAGCAAATAGCCGGTCACCACCGGCGGCAGGATCAGCGGCAGATGCACCAGACCATTGAGCAGCGTCTTGCCCCAGAACTGGCCGCGGGCAAGCACAAGAGCGATCAGAATGCCCGGCGGCAGGCTGGCAATCATCGCCACGGTCGCCACCTTGATCGACAGCCGGACCGCATTCCATTCGTCGGGAGCGAGATCCAGCAGCCAGTTCATGTGCGGTGCCGTACGTCAGTTGCTCGGCGCGAGGATTGTAAAACCTTGCGCCTTGAAGAGTTCGCCAGCCTTGGCGGATTGCAGGCATTTCAGGAATGCCGGGGTATCCCTGCTCTTCGAATCGGCAAGCTGGGCGACCGGATAGATGATCGGCGGATGGGTACCCGCGGGGAAAGTGCCGACCACCTTGACGCCAGGTTCCGCATGCGCATCCGTGGCGTAGACGATGCCGAGTGCTGCCTCGCCGGTCGATACCAGTTTTAGAGCGGCGCGGACATTCTCGGCCTGCGCCACCTTGCCTTCGACCGAAGACCAGGCACCGAGCGATTCGAGGGCTGCCTTGCCGTATTTGCCTGCCGGCACAGCTTTGACATCGCCCATGGCAAGTTTGCCGTCACCGACGAGCTTGGCAAGATCGAAACCCTTTTCGATCCTGGTTTCAACCTTGGAATCCCGCGGCGCAACCAGCACGATCTGGTTACCGAGCAATTTCACTTCGGTGCCGGGCTTGGTCAGCTTCCTGTCGGCAAGATATTTCATCCAGTCGAGATCGGCCGAGATGAACAGGTCTGCCGGCGCGCCGCTTTCAATCTGCCTGGCCAGCGCCGAGCTCGCCGCGTAGGAAATGGTCGCCGCCTCGCCGACATCGGCCTCGCAGGCCTTGTTGACGGCATCGAGCCCATCCTTCAGGCTCGCCGCGGCAAACACGACCACCTTGTCATCGGCATGGGCCGCCGGCACCGCGGCCATCAGCATGGCGGCGAGACCCGCGATGGCAATCGTCGTCGAACCTTTGCGCGCCAGCATGAAACTCTCCTCGTCTCAGAACGCCCGAAGCCGTCCATCGATATATCCATGTGAACATAACAAGGAAAGGCTCTTTACCGCCGACGGCATTCTGAGCTGAGGTTTTCCCGGCCTGCGATAATCGTCGTTGGATACAGCGGCGTCGAAGCCGAAGGAAATATTCACATAAAATCAGCGACCCGGGATTGCGCGTGAGGTCGACGTCGGCCGATCGAGATTGATGCTGACAACGCCCGAGGGCGCAGCCGCAGTAGGCAATTTCGATATGGATGGTCAGGTATGGTGCTAGACCGCGATCGGCGCCTTGATCGTCGCGTCGGCGAAATAGTTCTCGAGCCGGAAATCCTCGAAGCGGAAGGCAAAGAGATCCTTCACCTCGGGATTGATCCACAGCGTCGGCAACGCCTTGGGCGTGCGCCGCAATTGTTCGCGCGCCTGTTCGAAATGGTTCGAGTAAAGATGCGCGTCGCCGAGCGTGTGGATGAAATCGCCGGGTTTCAATCCGGTCACCTGCGCCACCATCAGCGTCAGCAACGCATAGGAAGCGATGTTGAACGGCACACCGAGAAAGATATCGCCCGAACGCTGGTAGAGCTGGCAGGAAAGCTTGCCTTCCGAAACATAGAACTGGAACAGGCAGTGGCAGGGCGGCAAGGCCATGGCCTCCACCTCGGCCGGGTTCCACGCCGAAACGATCAGCCGCCGCGAATTAGGATTTTTGCGTATCTCCTTCAGAAGATTCGCAATCTGGTCGATGGCGCCGCCATGGCCGTCCGGCCACGACCGCCATTGTTTGCCATAGACCGGGCCGAGATCGCCGTTCTCGTCGGCCCACTCATCCCAGATCGAGACGCCGTGATCGTTGAGATATTTGATGTTGGTGTCGCCGGCCAGGAACCACAAAAGCTCGTGGATAATCGACTTCAGGTGCAGCTTCTTGGTGGTGGTGACCGGAAAGCCGCGGGCCAGGTCGAAGCGCATCTGGTAGCCGAATACCGAGCGCGTTCCGGTGCCGGTGCGGTCGCCGCGATCGGCGCCGTTTTCCAGCACATGCTTCAGAAGGTCGAGATACTGGCGCATCGGCTCCGGTCCGATTCGGGTTGTCAGCCATCATAGCCGAATGACCGTCGGCCGAACACAGCAAAGCGACACGATTCCAGCAGAAGCCTCACCAGCACCGGCGGCGAGGTTGCTCAGAGCGAGCCGAGCATGCCCAGATCCTTGGCGACGAGGTAATAGAATGTCACCCGGCTCTTGCTGTTGTCGGCCGCCATAGCCTTGCAGGTCTTTTCGATAGCCGCATCCGCCTTGGCACCGTCGGTGACGCCGAGCTTGCCGGCGACCCAGCTGTTCCTGACGCGCTTCAGTTCCTCCGGGTCGGTGCAGGACACCAGCGAGGAATCGCGGTTCCTGAGCGCGATGCCCAGATGCTTGACGATCTTGGCGACCGCGTCGGCATCCGCCGCCGCATCATATTTCTTTACGTCTGCGAGATAATCGGCCATCGAATTTCCCCTCGTCGGCGCCACGGGATCCGGTCAATGAGGATTGTGGCGCGCTGCCGCAAGTATGCGCTAGGTCTCCTCACCGCCACAAAGCTTCGGTTGAGACCGGCTGCAAGTCAACCCCTTGATGATCCACTTTAACACGGACGAAAGTGGCATTCCGGCCTTTCATTTTCCACCGTCAGTCCCTATATTCGCCTCGTCGGCTCGACCGACTATGGCGATAAACAGGCGATGAAATAAGCCGTTCGGACCCGGGGGCGGTACCCGGCGCCTCCACCAAAAACCGCTGCTCAGGAGCGGCTTTTGCTGGGGGCGAAATAGGATCGACGAAGGTGTAAAGATCGTACTTTTGCCCGGCATTGTACCACCGTTATCGGGCTAAACTTATAGTTGCCAACGACAACTATGCGGAAGCACGTCTCGCCGCGTAAGCGGTGCGATAGCTTCAATTCAAGCCCTAGTGGTTCGCACTTCTAGGCGGGGTTCGGAGGTACCTGGCAACAGAAACCTCCATTTCTCCCTCTCGACATATGCAGAAGCAGGCCCCGCCGGCCGGGCTTTCATGTGCCCTGACGGGTCCAAAAAATCCCTGTCTTCATACTTCCCCCATCCAATCCATGGATCAGAAATGCGAAACGATTCCAATCGGTTTTTCGTGCTGACCGGCGGTCCGGGCTCAGGCAAGACAACATTGATCGACTCTTAAGGTGGCAGGCCTCGCAACCTCGGGCGAAGCCGGGCGCAGCATCATTCACGACCAATTGGCGATAGGCGGCAAGGCCCTGCCCTGGCGGCTCTGTTCGCCGAGTTGATGCTGTCTTGGGAGTTGCGCTCCTACCGGATCGCGGGCGAGCAATCCGGCCTGGTCTTCTTCGATCGCGGCGTGCCGGACACTCTTGGCTATCTGCGCCTGACCGGGGTGCCGGTTCCCGATCACGCCACGAATGCCGCCCGACGCTTCCGCTATGCCAGGCGCGTCTTCGTCGCGCCGCCATGGCCAGAAATCTTTCGGCAGGACAACGAGCGCAAGCAAACGATGGACGAGGCTGAACGCACCTTTCACGCACTCGTCGCCGTTTACACGGAACTAGGCTACGAGCTGGTGCCGCTGCCCTTGGCGCCCGTCGAAACGCGGCTGCGGTTCGTCCTCTCCGAGACAGCGTCGTAGCGAAGCGCCGCAAGCGACGGTTTTGCGAAAGCCCAAGGGCCTCCCATCATCGGAACCTCCGATGGCAGCATTCGTTTCTTCCCGTTTCCCTTCTTCCACGCCTTTGCGGGACAAGGCCTCAGTTTCTCGCCGCGTGTGGTCATGCCCGGCGAGCTGCCTCATGGAGAGATAAGATGAACCAGGAAACCACACCGAAACACGAACGCATCCTGATCGTTGGCGGCAGTTCCGGCATGGGGCTGTCGCTGGCCGAACAGCAGCTTGCCGCCGGCGCCGAGGTTACGATCGTCGGCCGCTCCGAGGACCGGTTGTCGGCCGCACGGCAGCGCGTGCCTCACCCCGAAAGGCTGAGGACGATCGCAGCCGACGTCACTAGCGAGGACGAGGTCCAGCGCCTGTTCCAGGAGGTCGGCACGCTCGACCACATCGTCTCGACCGCCGCCGACGTCACCGGCGTCTATGTATTGCTTCCCGAGATGGACATCTCGGCGGCGCGGAAAGTGATGGATTCCAAAGTCGTCGGACCGCTTCTTCTTGCCAAGCATGGCGCGCCTCGTCTGACGCCTAGGGGATCGATCACGCTGACCTCAGGCATCGCCGCCTATCGTCCGGCGGCGAAAGGCTCGGTGGTGGCAGCCGTTAATGGGGCACTTGGCTCACTCGCCTACGCGCTTGCCGTCGAACTGGCGCCGATCCGCGTCAACGTCGTTTCGCCGGGCTGGGTCGACACGCCGATTTGGGATGCCGTCGTCGGCAGCGGAAAGGTGGCTGCGCTGGAGGCCATGGCAAAGCGTCTGCTCGTCGGCCGGATCGGCCAGGCAACCGACATTGCCCAGGCCATCACGTCCCTCATGCACAACGGCTTCATCACCGGAACCGTGCTTCATGTCGATGGTGGCCAGCGGCTGGTCTAGTGACGGCCAGACCTCGCGAACCATTGCGAGGAACAGCCGCATGACCGGCGCTTGAATGCGCCGGTGGCGCCATACCATGATGACCGGCGTCACCGGGCTGCTTGCGACCCAAGGCAACACGACAACATTGGCGTCAGCCGCGGAAGCCACGAGACGCGGAACCAGCGCGCATCCAAGACCGGCTGCGACAAGGCCCCGTATCGCACCCATGCTGGCGAACTCGCCGACGAGTTTTGGACGGTCAGGCAACGTTGCGGCAAACGTTTCGTCGAACATCCGCCTATAGACGCAACCGGGCTGGGTCACGAGGAAGGCCTCGTCAGCCAGGTCGTCGGGCGTCATGGCAGAATGTCCAGCCAATCGGTGATTTGCCGGCATTATGGTGACGAGCTCTTCCACTGCCACTTGCTCGCTTCGCAGCTCCGGCGCCGCCGCCGGGACGGCTCCGAAATGGAAAGATACGTCCAGCGCCCCGCTTGTCACGCCGGCACGCAACCCACTGCTATCGTCCGCCCTGAGGTTCAGTTTCACATCGGGATGGCGCCGATGGAATTCCGCCAGCAGAGCTGGCAAGCGTGTCGAGCAAAGCGTCTCCAGGCCGCCGACAGTCAGGCGACCGGCAACCGTGCCGCTCGCGTCGGCGACTGCGGAACGGGCTTCGTCCGCGAGGTCGAGGAGATCGTTTGCGTAGTCCAGCAGGCGTTGTCCCGCCGCCGTCAGCTTCAAGCCACGCCGTGACCTGTCGAACAGCGACGTGCCTAGATCGCTTTCCAGCGCCTGGATCTGTTCGGTCACGCTCGATTGGGCAAGATGAACCCGCTCGGAGGCGCGTGTGATGTTCAAGGTGGTGGCGACCGCCACGAAGGTTTTGAGATGTCGAAGCTGCATGTCCTGAACCCGTCATATAGGCATAGACTGCTTTGAACCGGGACGGCAAACGTGAAAAGGCCGGGAACATCGCCCGGCCTTTTTGTCTCGATAGGCGAAGTTTACTCCGCCGGCGCTTCCGCGACGTCCCGGCTGCGGCCGAGCGTTATTTTGGCCAGTGTGAAGGAGATCGCCGCGCAGAGCGTGATGCCCGCCACCATCGGCAGCGGCGTGCCGTCGAAAAACACGCCGGCGACGCCCATGGCGACCGCGCCGATGGCGAAGTGCAGCGTGCCCATCAGCGCCGACGCGGTACCCGCGATCTCGCCATGCTCTTCCATGGCCAGCACCGACGTCGTCGGGATGACCAGGCCGAGAAAGCCGTAGCCGATGAACAGCAGCGCCGCCATCACGTCGAGCCGGTCGACACCCGATGCCATCACCGCGAACAGCACCACCATCGTCGTCGCATAGCCGGTCACCGCGACGCGCACCACGCGCTGCAGCCCGAACCGCTCCGACAGCAACCCGGTCAGCTGCGACATGCCGATAAAGGCAACCGCATTGATCGAGAAGAACACGCTGTAGACCGAAGGCGACAGGCCATAATGGTCGATCAGGATGAAGGACGAGCTCGACAGATAGACGAAGAAGCTCGCAATGCCGAAGCCGGCGATGGCCGTCAGGCCAAGGAAGTTGCGGTCGCCCATCAGGAAGCGGTAGCCGGAAAGTGCCGTCCCGAAGGACGACCCGGCGCGCTCCTCGACCGGCCGTGTCTCCTTGAGCGAGGTCGCCAGCAGGATGGTGGCGAGCACGGCCGCGCCCGTCACCGTCCAGAACACGGCGCGCCAGCCGAAATTCTCGATGATCTGGCTACCGGTCAGCGGTGCCAGGATCGGCGACACCGAAAACACAAGCATCAGCAGCGACATCAGCTTGGCGGCCTCGGTGCCGGTATGCAGATCGCGCACGATCGCGCGCGGCACGGCCATGCCGGCGCTGGCGCCGAGCCCTTGCAGGAAGCGGAAGGCGATCAGCCATTCGATCGAGGGAGCCAGCGCCGAGCCGACGCCGCCGACCATGAACAGCGCCAGGCCGCCGTAGAGTGGCAGCTTGCGGCCGACCATGTCGGAGATCGGTCCGACGACGATCTGGCCGAAGCCCATGGAAAGAAAGAAGATCAGCAGGCTCATCTGCACCGCGGCAGTGCCGGCATGCAGATCCTCACCGATTGAAGGCAGGGCCGGAAGATACATGTCGATGGCAAACGGGCCGATCGCGGACAACAGGCCGAGCACGACCGCAATGCGGAGGAATTTGGCGTTCATGATAGCAGGCTCTTTCGAATTCTGGTTGCCGCCGAGGACCGGCGTATAACCCTAGGACGTTCCATCCCGTGGAGTTCCGACTCTTCTGCGGAACGAAACCCCTTCGTGCAAGTCCACAAATTTAGACAGGCTTGTCTAATTCGTCAACCACCTCTATATAGTTTTGCATGAAGGCCAACGTCTCTCCTGACATTTTCCCGCCGCGAGGCCACGAGGCCAAGCGCATGTCGATTGTCGATACCGCCGCCTCGGTCTTCTGCCGCGAAAGCTTTGCCGGTGCCAATATCGACATGATTGCCGCCGAGGCCGGCGTCTCCCGCCAGACCATCTACAATCATCACGGCGACAAGGAAAAACTCTTCGTTGCCATCGTCCGCGACCTCACCGAACGTTGCAATGCCGGCATCTTTGCCACGATTTCCACTTTTCCCGATCAGCCGAAGGATCTCGAGGCCGACCTCATCGCCTTTGCTGTGCGGATGAACCACAACTGCATCTGCAACCGCGACGGCAAATTCCTGCGCAAGCTGATCCAGACCGAGGGCGGGCGCTATCCCGAGTTGTTCGCCGAATGGCGCGAAGAAGGACCGGGCAGGACATGGCCAGCGATCGCCGCCCGCTTCGCCCGCCTCGCTCATGCCGGCTTCCTTGACATCGACGATCCCGATGTCGCAGCGCGCCAGTTCATGGCGCTTGCCAATGCCGAGTTGCAGACGACGTTCATGCTCGGCGGCACACCGACCGAGGACGAGGTGGTGCAGTCGGCGACAAATGGCGTGCGCACCTTCCTGCGCGCCTTCGGCAAGCGGCAGCCTATGGCCCGGGCAAGCAAACAGGGCGCGCTCGCCAGCGCTTGACGATCAAAGCCGTTTGACGATCAAATCGTCGGCAATGGGCTTCGCTTCCGCACGCCGGCGATCTATATCCGGTTTACGCCGCGCTCAAGCTTGATTACAGCTATCAGGACGATTCAACGGAACCCGACAGCCACATGGCCGACGACCACATCCGCTACGACATTCTGGCCCAGGAGGCGTTGCGCGGCGTCATGCGCAAGGTCCTGGCCGAGGTCGCGCGCACCGGTCTCCCGGGCAACCATCATTTCTTCATCACCTTTCTCACCGGCGCGCCGGGCGTGCGCGTGTCGTCGCGGCTGCGCGAGCGCTATCCCGAACAGATGACCATCGTCATCCAGTTCCAGTATTGGGACCTGAAGGTGAGCGACACCGGCTTTGAGGTCGGGCTGTCGTTTTCCGACGTGCCGGAGAAACTGGAAATCCCGTTCTCGGCCGTACGCGGCTTTTACGACCCGTCCGTCAACTTCGAGCTCGAATTCGACGTCAAGACCGATACCCCGGCGGAACAGGAGACAAAGGCCAAGCCTGCTCCCGAACCGCTGGCCATCGTCGCCGAGAAAAAGCCCGAGACGAAGAAGAAAACCGCCGAGGCGGAAAAGAAGCCTGCCGCGGCCGACGCCGGCGCCAAGGGCGCCGACGTGGTGTCGCTTGACGCCTTCCGCAAGAAGTGACCCGACGGGCGGCGTGACATGGCCGAGATCGTCAATCTCCGTCAGGCACGCAAGCAGAAGGCGCGAGCCGAGAAGGAGCGCCTGGCCGAACAGAACCGGGCGCTGCATGGCCGTTCCAAACCCAGCCGGGATCGCGACCGCCTGATCGCCGACAAGGCCGATAAATTCGTCGCCGGCCATCGCCGCGAAAATTCGGGCGATTCGGACAAATCCGATGCTTGAAGTGTGAGTAGGATCGTCTCGTGAGCCCGGTGGAAAAGCGCTCGGTCACCATTCGCGGCCACCGCACCAGCTATTCGCTCGAAAAGCCTTTTTACGACGACCTGGTCGCCATCGCGGCCGTGCGAAAACTGACGCTCGCCGCCCTTGTCGCCGAAATCGACGAGAGCCGCCCGCGCGATGCCAATCTCTCCTCGGCGCTCCGGCTCTATGTGCTGGATTGGGCCAAGCGCGGCAAGTTGTAGCCTTCAGGCAACGCTATCCTGTTTCCTGCGCCGGATACGGAAGCCCAGCAAAGCCGAGCGGTCGCGTTCTTCGGCCTGTTTCTTCGATCTGACGCGCATCAGGTCCTTCCAGCCGACATAGCCCACCAGCCGGGCATTTTCTCGCGTGACGACCGGCAAATGGGACACGTTCGCCATCAGCAGCTTGTCGGAGAGGCCCTCGAGATACTCATCCGGATAGGCCAGCGTGACCTTGCTGCCGGCCAGCAGTTCGCCAAGCGGCGTCGTGCGGTGCTTGCCGGCGCGTCTCCAGCGCAGGATCGCCGGCGGGTCGATGACGCCGAGCACGTGGCCTTCTTCATCGACGACCGGAAAGCTCGGATGCGTCATCACCTCGCGCACCCTGGTCAGGGCGAACGGATCGACACGGTATTCGCGAACCATGTGATGCCCTCGCCTTGCGATTTTTTCGGTGAGGATCGAACGCTTCATCAATAGCACGGTCACCGCATGCGCGGTGGCAGTCGCCGCAATCAGCGGCACCAGGACATGGGTGTTGCCGGTCAGTTCGACCGCAAAGAAGGTGGCGGTCAGCGGCGCACGCATGGTGCCGCCCATCGTCGCCGCCATCGCCAGCAGTGCCCAGCAGCCCGGATCCGCGGCCGGCAGGAAGCCGGCGAGGACCGCGCCCATCGCCCCGCCGATGATCAGCAGCGGCGCCAGCACACCTCCCGACGTTCCCGAGCCGAGTGCGACCGACCAGATGATCGCCTTCACCACCAACAGGGTGAGCGCGGCGGTCGCTATCGTGCGGCCATCCAGCATGTCGGCGATATTGTCATAGCCGACGCCGAGCGCCTGCGGCTCGATCAGCCCGCCAATGCCGACCACCGGGCCGCCGAGCATCGGCCACCACATCCAGTGTATGGGCAGCTTCTGGAAACCGTCCTCGCAGGCATAGACCATCTGGGTCAGCAACCCCGATAGCAGCCCGGCTGCCATGCCGACCAGCACCCAGCCGGCAAGGCCGGGAAATGAAACCTCCATGCCGCCCTGAAACGGGAAGATCGGCCCCGGCAGATGCAGCATGGTGCGCTCGACCTCGGCAATGATCGAGGCGACCGCCACAGGAATGAAGCTGCGCGGCGTCCATTCGAAGAGCAGCAATTCCACCGCAATCATGCCGGCCACCGCACCCGCCACCAGCAGCGTCTTGCGTTCATTGTCACTGACCGGCAGCATCTGCGCGATCAGCGAACCGATGGCGCCGCCGGTCATGATGATCGGCCCTTCCGCGCCGAATGGCCCGCCGGTACCGATCGAGACCGCCGACGACAACGGCTTCAGGATTGCCACCTTGGCGTCGAGCCGCGAGCGTCCGAGCAGGATCGCCTCGATGGCTTCGGGAATGCCATGGCCGCGAATCTTTTCGCTTCCGAAGCGAGCCATCAGACCGATGATCAGTGCCCCGATGACCGGAACAAATACCGAGGCATAGCCAAGCGGCGTATCCTGCAGTTTCAGGTCGGCGAGCGTAAACTGGCCAAAATAGGCGATGTTCGTGGCAAGCCGGATCAGCTTCAAAAGGGCAATGCCGGCAAACAACCCCGCCGTCGCCACCACCACCGCTATGCCGGCAATGAGCAGCACCCGGGCATCGGTGGTAAAATCGCGCAGATGGCCGGGGTTGGCGTGATCGGACTTCATTTGCAGACCTTGCTTTCTGGCGGCGTGCCGACTTGCGGATGGGTCGCCGGCCGTGCCACCGAAGATGGCGGGCACGAGCCATGTTGGTGCGCTCTGTATCGTAACACGATATAAATGTTCAAGGCCCGTTTGCGGCTTTGTCGGAAAGGAATCGATGGCAGACACTTCGAAGCCACAAAAGCGCGGCGCAACGATCGGGCCTGCCGACTACCAGAGGCTGTCCGAATTTCGTTACCTGATCCGCCGCTTTCTCGAATTCAGCCAGATCCAGGCGCAGGAAGCCGGCCTGACACCACGCCAGCATCAGGCCCTGCTTGCAATCAAAGGGTTTCCCGGCGGAGGGCCAGTGACCATTGGCGACCTCGCGGAGCGCCTGCGCATCCGCCATCACAGCGCAGTGGAATTGGTCAACCGTCTTTGCGAAGCCGGGCTCGTCGCAAGGGACCACGACGAGGAGGACCACCGCCGCGTGCTGCTGCGGCTGACCGAGCGCGCCGACGACAGTCTCGCCAACCTGTCAGCCGCTCATCTCGACGAACTCGGGCGGATCGAGCCGATGCTGAAGCGCTTGCTTGCTGGACTCGACACATAAGGGATGCGCCGTCACCCGCCATTCAGCGATTTTAGCAGATCGTCGATCGACGAGGGATCGAACTTGAGCTTTGGCGGGGGCTGCACTGGCGGTGGCACGTTATTTGCGGCCGGTGGCGCCCGTTCCGCTCGCTCCGCCGCGGCCTTGCGTTCGGCGTCGAGCCTTGCCTTCTCTTCCGAGGCGATCCGCAACGCCTCTTCCGCCCTCTGGCGTTGCTGTTCTTCGGCCTGCGCTGCTTCCTCGGCAGCCTGTTGCGCCGCCTTGGCTTTGGCTTCGGCCTTTGCAGCCGCCTCGGCTTTCGCCCTGGCCTCGGCTTCGGCCTTCGCCGCTGCATCCGCCTTCGCCTTGGCTTCAGCCTGCGCCCTGGCCTCCGCTTCGGCTTGGGCCTGCGCCTCAGCTTCGGCCTTTGCCTTGGCGTCCGCTTCAGCCTTCGCTTTGGCCTCAGCCTGGTCCCTCGCCTCCGCATCCGCCTGTGCCTTGGCGTCCGCTTCAGCTTTCGCCTTGGCTTCAGCCTGCGCCCTCGCCTCGGCTTCGGCCTTTGCCTTGGCGTCGGCCTCGGCCTTCAGCCGCGCTGCTTCCTGTTGTCTGCGCAGTTCCTCCGCCGCTCTTTCACGCTCGGTTTGCAGCGCAGCGTAGTAGCGCACCTCCCGCCGCAGCCTTTGTTTCTCGAGCAGTGCGGCTTGCATGGCTTCGACCCGCTGCTGCTCCTT
The DNA here is from genome assembly GCF_040320645.1 of Mesorhizobium sp. M0633. NCBI lineage: Bacteria > Pseudomonadati > Pseudomonadota > Alphaproteobacteria > Hyphomicrobiales > Phyllobacteriaceae > Mesorhizobium > Mesorhizobium sp. M0633. The sequence goes on along the minus strand of NZ_JAMYQC010000007.1, from coordinate 158,643 downwards.
TTCCAGCGCACGCTGGGTCAGGAACTGTGCCAGCGGCTCGCTGTCGAACTGCCGTTTGGTGGCGCCGAACGGCCCGTCGACGCTGAAATTCAAAATCGGTTCGGAGCCGACCAGCGCCTCGTCGCCGGGCCGGTAAGCGATCTCGCCCTTGGCGTCGACGGTGCTGGTGTTCAGATCGGCGGTGATGTCGGCGGACAGCGTCGCGCCCGGGCTTTCGAATTTGACCGGCGGCGCCCTCAGCGTGCCGCCGGCGATGGTTAAGGCAATATCGGTGTCCTGCGCCGGAAAACTGCCCGCCGCGGCGATCTGCGGCACGAAGCCGGCAGTCTTCGACGCGTCGATATCGCGCCCTATCGCATCGGCCTTGGCGATGAATGCGCCAAAGGCATCGGGATTGAAGCCGGCAATAGTCATGCCCTTGAGCGTTGCCGTGCCGGAACCGGACAGCGCCGCAACCATCGCGTCGACCGATTTGCCGCTGGTCGAAAGCGCCGTCGAGAACTCGCCGCTTCCGCTGATGCCGGCCTCCGGCAGCACGGCTGCCAGATCGGCGCCGGCGAGTTTCATCTGACCGGAGAAAAGCCCGGTGCCGTCATTGTTCTTGAGCTCGAACAGGCCACTCAACGCGCCGCCGAGGAACTTTGCCTTGAGGTCGGAAACGCGGATGCCCTCCTGGTCGAGCTGCAGCGACAGCGCAGCGTCATAGGCGGTGGCAAGCGGGCCGGCGGCAAGCGACGCCGCCGTCAGATCGAGATCGGCGGTAAATGGCAGACTGGATTTCTGGCTGAACGGTGCTGTCGGCCAGGTCCTGTCATTGACAAGGAAGGCCTGGTCACCGAACAGCATCACCGCGATCGGATCGAGGTCCAGCTCGTCCAGCGACAGCGCGCCGGCAAGATGCGGCAGCCCCTCTTTGATGTCGATATTTACGTCACCGGAAACCGCCGCTTCGTTGACGGCGCCGCTGAGGCCGCTCAGCACCAGGAGACCATTGCCGTAATCGGCATCGGCTGCAAGCGACGTCGACATGCCGGTGCCCATGCCGGGCAGGCCGACGCCGGTCGTCATCAGCCATGGCTCGATGTCGGCCGTTTCAAGGCTGACCTTGCCCTTGGCGGCCGCGCCCTGAGACGTGTCGGCAATTGTCCCGTCGAAACCAGCTTTGAAGTCGTTGCCGGCCAGGCTGAAGCGTGTCGCCAGGCCGCCGCCAAGTGTGCCTTTGGCCGAGACGTCGGTGGTCGCCTCGCCGAGCATGCCGAGCGGCAGTGCCGGCAGACCGTAAAGCGCCAGAAGTGCGGTGGCGTCGGCATTCCTTGCGTTGAAGGTCAGCGTCACCGGCGCTTCGAGAGGCCGGTCGAGCGCCCCTTTGCCGGACAACGACGCCGAAAAGGCCGAGCCACCGGCCTTGCCCTGTGCGCTCATTGCCAGTCCGGTCGTACCGTCGCCATTGTCTGCGGCACTCGTGACCGCGTCGATACGCGCATCCTGGAACAACTCGGGATAGGCAGCAGCACGCTCCGCCAGCCCCTTCAGCACCGCATTATCCGGATAATGCCGGACGGCGACGTCGATCAGCGGCTTGAGGTCGACGGCGACCACCGAGGCGTCGAGCTTGCCGGTCGGGCTCGCCGGGAAATCCTTGATCCGGCCGGTAGCGCTGATCGAGGCGCCGGCAAGTCCGCCGACCGACAGTCGGTCGATCTCAAGCAACCCCTCGCGCAATCTAAGCGCAGTATCGACGCTATCGGCGGTCAACCCGCCGGCGCTGACCGGCCCGGCCTTGATCTGGAAATCGAGGTCGCGATCGGAAAAGCGGTTGGCGCCCTTGTCGCTGACGAAGATCGAGGCGAAGGCGGCGAGCCCATCGACATCGAGTTCGCCACCTTCCAGTTGCATCAGCACCGATGGACGGGTGTCGTCGGGCTGGCTGGAATCGATGCGGCCGGAGAACTTCGCCTTGCCGAGGATGAGTTCGAGATCGCTGAAGGCCTGGTGCTTCTCGCTCAAATCCACCTTGGCCTTGAAGCCGGCGGCCGGCAAGCGGCGGATCGCCTCGTCGACGTCCTTCGACAGCCATGCGGCGAAGCCGGAGGGCTGCGCCACCGCCAGAAGCAGCGATCCGGTGAAACCGAAATGGTCCTCGACGCTGACCAAGCCATTGGCTTCCAGCTTGGCGCGGCCGGGCAGCGTGGCGGCCAGCGATTTTACCGCCCAGCCGCCCTCGGCCGGTTCGGCGGACAGATGCACGTCGCGAACCGTGGTGTCGCCTGCAACCACGGCCGGCAGTTTCACCTCGACCGTACCCGGTATGGTCGGCTTCGGTAGACCGAGCAGCGCCTGCTCCAGCGCCGCCACCCGCTCGGACAGCGTCAATCCGGCGCCGGCCGCCGCCCCTACGGCCTCGTCGAACTGCACCTGCGCGCCATTGGCCTCGATCGAGAAATGCGGCTTCAGCCCAAGGTCGACCGCAGCCTTGCCGTCGGCGGTGTAGGGATTGTCGAGCGGTCCCGTCTCGAAGCGGAATTCGTCGACGCCGAGCTTCTGGTGGTCGAGCGAAAACTTGCCGTTCAGCCTGAAGCCCGGGTCCGGTTTGCCGGCGCTGACTTTCAGTGCCTCGCCGCCGGTGCCGCGCAGCTGCGCCGCAGTTCGGTCTGCGCCCGATATCTTGAACTGGCCCGAATAGACCGCGGCGCCCTCGACGAGGCCCACATTGCCGTCGGTCTCGATGACCAGCGGATAGTCATCCGGATCGGCCTTGAGCCTGAGCCGCATTTGCCCGTCCGGTTCGGTCTTGCCGGTGGAAGCGGCGATCGTGGTCCGCAACCCGTCCAGCAACAGCGAGCCGTCCAGCCGCCAGGGGCCGGCCAGCGACTTGGCCGAGATCGTCGAGTTGATCTCGGAAATAAGATGGCTGCGCCCGCCGGCGGCGTGGCTGAGCGCGATCTGTCCTTCCGTCACCGTCAGCTTCTCGATGGAGATCTGGCCGGGATCGAAAGGCGAGGACGGCCGTATCGTCCAGTCGACCGTGCCGTCGGCGGCGATGTCGATCGTCGCCTTCGGCCGCACCAGGCGCATGTCGAAGATCAGCACCTCGCCGCGCAGGAATGGCGCGAGTTCTGCATCCATCGAAAAGGTTTCGACGGTCATCGCCGGCTGGCCGTTGGGGCCACCGGCAACGGCGACGTTGGAAAAGGTCACCGAGGGGAACGGCAACAGCCTTGCCGTCGCATCGCCTCGCACGGTCACCTTGCGGCCCAGAACGGCACTGGCCTCGCGCTCGAAATCGGCACGGTAACCTGTCCAGTCGACAAAGTACGGCACCACCAGCGCCGCACACAGCACCAGCACGAGAAGCCCACCAAAGATCACGAACAGGCGTGCGAGCATGAACTCCTAGACAGTTGATAGTAAAGTCAGTGGCACTCTACCCGCATCAGCGTGTCGATAAAGAGGCAAATCGGGGCGCGGCAGCGGCCTGATGTCAGTCCTTTCCCGGCAATATCTTGCCCGGGTTCATGATGTTCAGCGGGTCGAGCGCCTGCTTGATCGTGCGCATGATGTCGACGCCATGGCCGAGCTCATGCCGCAGGAAGCCGATCTTGCCTTGCCCTATGCCGTGCTCGCCAGTGCAGGTGCCGTCCATGGCGATGGCGCGCATATTGAGCCGCGCCACGAATTTTTCCGCCAATGCGATCTCCTTCGGGTCGTCCACGTCCATCAGCACCAGCACATGGAAATTGCCGTCGCCGGCATGGCCGACGATCGGCGCGATCAGGCCCATCTCGGCGATATCCGCTTCGGTCTCGGTGACGCATTCGGCAAAGCGCGAGATCGGCACGCAGACATCGGTCGAGAGGCCCTTGGCGCCCGGCCGCAGCGTCAGCGACGACCAGTAGGCATCGTGCCGGGCCTTCCACAATTTCGTCCGCTCTTCGGCGACGCTGGTCCACAGGAACGGACCGCCGCCATTTTCCTCGGCGATCATGCCGAAGGTCTCGGCCTGTTCGGCGACGCTGGCATCGCTGCCGTGGAACTCGACGAACAGGCAGGGGCTCTCCGGATAGTCGAGCTTCGAATAGGTCTTCATCGCCCGCATCTGCAGCGCGTTGACCAATTCTATGCGCGCCACCGGAATGCCCATCTGGATGGTCGCGATCACCGCGTTGCACGCCGCCTCGAGGCTGGGGAACGGACAAACGCCGCCTGAAATCGCCTGCGGAATGCCCTGCAGCTTCAAAGTCAGCTGGGTGATGATGCCAAGCGTGCCCTCCGAACCGATCAGCAGCCGCGTCAGATCATAGCCGGCCGAGCTTTTCTTGGCGCGCTTGCCGGTCGTCACTGCCTCGCCGTCGGCCATCACCGCCATCAATGACAGGACGTTTTCGCGCATCGTGCCGTAGCGCACCGCGTTGGTGCCCGACGCTCGTGTCGCCGCCATGCCGCCGAGCGAGGCATTGGCGCCCGGGTCGATCGGAAAGAACAGGCCGGTGTCGCGCAGGTGCCGGTTGAGATCCTCGCGCGTCACGCCGGGCTCGACGGTGCAGTCGAGGTCCTGCGGATTGACCGCAATGATGCGGTTCATGCGTGACGTATCGAGTGAGATGCCGCCGCCCGGCGCATTGGTGTGGCCTTCCAGCGAAGAGCCGACGCCGAAGGCGATCACCGGCACGCGATGCGCCGCGCATGCGCGCACGATCTCCTGCACCTCCTCCGTCGTCTCGGCAAAGGCGACGCCGTCCGGCGCCTGCGTCGGGATATAGGTCGTAGTGTGCGCGTGCTGGGCGCGGATCGCCTGGCCGGTCTGGAATCGCTCGCCGAGCCGCTGCTTGAGGATGCCGAGTACGGCGGCGATCCCTTCTTCGTTGCGCTCGACCGGATTGAGGTCGCTTAGAGCCATCGATTCCTCCGCGGATGGACCAGCGTCCACCCTTGTTCTGCATCTACGGATGCGTAGTCTCACCAACCACGCTCTGTCCAGTCCATGCTCATCCCGGCATGACGAGAAGGAAGTTTCCGATGCCCATCCCCGCCCCTTTCGTCTCTCGCGCCATGGACATCGAGGAGGCCTGGATCGACTACAATGGCCATCTCAACATGGCCTATTACAACGTGCTGTTCGACCGGTGCTCCGACGAAGCCTTCGAGATGATGGGGATGGGGCCGGACTATGTAAGGGAACGGCGGCTGACCATCTACACGGCGGAAGTCCATGTCTGCTACGTCCAGGAGTTGCATCTCGACCACAAGGTCACGGTCTCGTTCCAACTCCTCGACCATGACGAGAAGCGGCTGAGGGCCTATCAGGAAATCCGGCATCTCGACGGCTGGCTTGCCGCCACGTCCGAAACGCTGTCGCTGCACGTCGACATGGCTGGCCCGAAGGTAGCGCCCTTCCCCGCCGACGTCCTGGCCAGGGTGGAAGCGATGCGCGCCGCCCATGCCGCCCTGCCGATGCCGGAGCGCGCCGGCCGCTCGATCGGTATTCGTCGTAAGCCGGCTTGAACCACGGTCAAACCGCCGTTAACCTTACCGAGGTTTTAACGTGAACAAGCCGAATTGAGACGTTGAACGACTCAGCGCGGCGTTGGAAAACCGTCCGCATCGAATTGCGATACGGGCGGCGGAGCAGCAGCGGTTCGGGGAACGTGCATGAAAACCGATATCAAGGTCGAGGCGGACAGGCTGGCGGCTGATCCACGCATCACCGACTATGATTTCTGGCGCTCGCTGAAGAACCTCAATAACGAGATCTTCCACATCGCCAACAACAACGAGCCGATCCCCTTCGCCATGATCCGCTGGCGCGCCATCCTGAAGCAGGCGCGGATGAAACGCGGCCACGCCTGAACGGTGGGGGAAGAAACAGACCGGCCGTCCGGTTTGCATTTCTGATGATGTGCTGACGAACGATCCCAAGCGTCAAGGCTGGCGCTTCACCGCCCCCAGCGGCGAGCGCGCTGTCACCGGCGACGACTGGATGATCGCCGTATTGGTCATCGCGAACGGAATGATCCGGTCGATCACCCGCTCGAGCTCGGCCACCGAGGCGACATGCGCCAGCGCGATGAAACAGTCTTCACCGGTGACCCGGTCGCATTGGGCGATTTCCGGCAGGTCGCGGATGATTTCGGCCACGACGGCGAGCTGCCCCGGCACCGGCCTGATGCGCAGCCATGCCGACAGCTTCATGCCGAGCGCGGCCGGATTGATACGCACCGTATAGGCCTCGATCACACCGCTTTCCTGCAGCCGCTTGATGCGCTCGGCAACGCTCGGCGCCGACAGGCCGACCGACCGCGCCAGTTCGGCGGTGCTGGTGCGGGCGTCCTTTTCCAGCAGGCGCAGGATTTTCAGGTCCGCCGGATCCAGATCGCTATTTTCATTTCGAAGGCGTTTCAGCGGAATACTTCTTGCTTTCGGAAAGGAAATGGCCGCAATGCCCGGCCATCATCCATATCAATGGCAAAAATCGCCTGCGATACTGATCCCATGCAAGATCGGACGCAAGCCCCCGCAGCAAGTCCGGCACTCGCCGGCCCCGCCTTTACCTTGGCAAACGCGGTCCCGCCGCATCTCTGGTTCGGCGTCAGCGCCGTGTTCCACTATCTCGGACCGGCCTTGGCGGTGCTGCTGTTCCCGCATGTCGGCGTGCTGGGCATGGCTTGGCTGCGCATCGCCACCGCGGCACTCGTCTTTGCCCCATTGACCCGGCCATGGGCGGTCTTCGCCCGCGCCGATCGCTCGACGCGGTTGTTGCTTGTGGCTTTCGGCGCCTGCCTTGGGGTGATGAATTGCTCGTTTTACCTGGCGCTCGACCGGCTGCCGATCTCGCTGGTGGCGGCGATCGAATTCGTCGGCACCATCGGCGTTGCGCTTGTTGGCCTCAGAAGCCCGCGCAATCTCGCCGCCCTCGCAATCGCTGTCGCCGGCACCCTGTTGCTGATCGACGTCAAATGGTCGAGCGATCCCGTCGGCCTGTTCTGGGCCTTCCTCAACGGCACGCTGTTCGTTGGCTACATCGTGCTCGGCCACCGCGTTGCGCGCGGCGGCGCCGGCGATGGCATCGCCGGGCTGGGTGCCGCCATGGCGGTCGCCCTTCTCGTCGTTCTGCCGATCGGTTTCGCCGATGCTCTGCCGGCTTTCTCGGCGCCGCCGCTGCTGCTTGCGGCGGTCGGCGTCGGCATCTGCTCGTCGGTCATTCCCTATATTTGCGACCAGCTTGCCATGTCGCGGCTGCCGCGCTCCAGCTTCGCGCTGATGCTGTCTTTGCTGCCGGTCACCGCGACGTTGATCGGCGTCATTGTGCTGCGGCAGGTGCCGAGCCTCACCGACTGCATCGGCATCGCGCTGGTGGTGGCCGGCGTCGCCCTTCACAAACCGGCGCCGGCGCCCACCTGATCAGGCCAGCTTCTCCTTGAGGAAAGCGATCGTCCGGCCCCAGGCGAGGTCAGCCGCCTTCTTGTCGTAGCGGGCCGCCGACGTGTCGTTGTTGAAGGCATGGTTGGCGCCTTCATAGACATAGACCGAGTATTCGACATGAGCCGCGTCGAGTGCCTTCTTGAAGGCATCGATGCCGGCATTGGTGCGGGTGTCGAGCCCGGCATAATGCAGCATGAGCGCGGCCTTGATCTTCGGCACGTCCTCGGCCTTTGGCTGCATGCCGTAATAGGCGACGGCGGCGGCGAGGTCCGGCGCGTTGGCGGCCAGCATGTTCACCGTGCCGCCACCCCAGCAGAAGCCGACGGCGCCGACTTTGCCGTTGCCGTCCTTGTAGCCTTTGAGATAGGCGACCGTTGCCACGGCATCGGCGGCGACCTGTGCTGGATCGAGCTGGGAAAACAGGTCACGTGCCCTGTTTTCATCGTCCGGCGTGCCGCCGAGCGGTGTCATGAAGTCCGGCGCAAGCGCCACGAACCCTTCCAGCGCAACGCGCCGCGCCACATCGCGGATATGTGGGTTGAGACCCCTGTTCTCGTGCACCACGATGACGGTGCCAAGCTTGCCGGTCTGGTCCGCCGGCTTGACCAGATAGCCCTTCATCTCGCCAGCGCTGCCGGGATAGCTGATGTCCTCGCCATTCACACGCGGATCGTCTTCCGCCACGATTGCCGCCTGGGCCGAGTTCGCCGCCAGCAGCGGCGCGATCGCGGCAGCTGCCGCACCCGATCCGGCAAGCCTGGTCAATTGCTCCATGAAGCGCCGCCGGTCGAGCGTCAGATGCGCGTATTCGTCATAGGCATCGATCATCGCCTGGGTAATGACAGGCTCGGCGACAGTGGGTCCGGCAGGTGTTGTCATGGCTTGCTCCTCGGCCCCCCGCGGCAACATAGAGCCGAAGCTTGCCTGGTCCAGTCACGGCTGAGTGAGGCTGCCATAAGTCCCTGCACGAGGGCCGTGATGCCGCGCGCCGCACTGTTGTTAAATTTTGGTCCTTTGTGGCAATGCTAAATGCACGCACCACAATGTAAAAAGAAGGGCTATGCCTTACTCGGGCCATTTGGCGAACGAGAATGGCCATTTGGCGGGAAAAGAATGCCTGATTGACGACGAAGGAATACGCCCATGACCTTTCCCTCCCCGCTTCTGGCAAGTGGGTTCGCCCTCGCCGCTATGGCTTTGCTGGCGCTGCGGTTCACTGCCTTCACCGCATTCAAACGATCGTTGATCAAAATCCGCGCCAACCGGCACCCGCCCGCAAACACCAAAGCCTGAGGAAAGGTCATGGACGTTCAGGACATCATCAACACCGTCTCCCAGAAATCCGGTCTCAACCAGGCTTTGACGGAAAAGATCGCCGGCACGATTTTCTCGGTGCTCGAACACGAGGCGGAAGGCACGACTCTGTCCAGCTTCTTCGCCAAGATCCCGGGAGCCGACGCCCTGGCCAAGCAATATGATGTCATGGCTCCCGGCGCAGCTTCCGGTGGTGGCCTCCTGTCCTCGCTGGAGGGCGCGCTCGGCGGCGCTCTCGGCGAAAAGACCGGCGCGCTGATCAACGGCGTCGCCATACTAAAGGCATCGGGCCTCACGCTGGCACAGATCAGCCAGGCCGGCACGATGCTGGTCCAGCAGGCCGAGACAGCCGCCGGCCCGCAGCTGACCAGTGAGGTACTTGCATCGGTACCCGACCTGAAAGGGCATCTCGGGCTCTGAAGGAACTTCTCTATTTCGGCAGCGTATAGGCCATCACATAGTCGCCCGGCTTGGTACCGACCGAGCCGTGGCCGCCGGCAACGATGACGACCAACTGGCGCCCGTCGGCTACCGTGTAGGTCATCGGTGTCGACTGCCCGCCCGCCGGCAGCCGCGCCTGCCAGAGCTGTTTGCCGGTCGTCAGGTCATAAGCGCGCACATAGTCATCGACCGCCGCACCAAGGAAGGCGACGCCGCCGGCAGTGATCATCGGCCCGCCAATGCCGGGCACGCCGACCTTGAATGGCAGCGGCAATGGCGTCATGTCGTAGACGGTGCCGTTGCGATGCTTGTAGGCGACCTTTCCGGTCCGAAGGTCGGCACCCGCCACATAGCCCCAGGGCGGCGCTTGGCAGGGAATGCCTAGCGGCGACAGGAACGGCTTCAATATTACTGCGTAAGGCGCACCGTCATTGCGGTTCAGGCCTTGTTCGCTGCCCTTGGTGTCACCGGGCGGCGGCACGTCGGCGCGCGGCACCAGCTTGGAGATGAACGCCAGGTATGTCGGCATGCCGAACATCACCTGCCGGACCGGATCGACTGCCACGCCGCCCCAGTTGAAAATGCCGAAATTGCCGGGGTAGATCAGCGAGCCCTGCAGCGACGGCGGCGTGTAGCGGCCCTCATAGCGCAACTTCCGAAGCTCGATCCGGCAGGCCAGCTGGTCGAACATGGTAATGCCCCACATATCGGCGCCGGTCAGCGGTTTCGGACTGAAGCTGAGATCCGAGACCGGCTGCGTCGGCGAGGTATGGTCGCCTTCGATCGCGCCGCCCGGCGCCGGCACTTCCTTGACCGGAACGATCGGCTCGCCGCTGCGCCGGTCGAGCACATAGAGGTCGCCCTGCTTGGTCGGCCCGACCAGCGCCGGCACCACGCCATTTTCCGTGGTGATGTCGACCAGCGTCGGCTGCGCCGGCACGTCCATGTCCCAGAGATCGTGGTGCACGGTCTGCCGCACCCAGCGCAATTGTCCGCTGTTGAGATCGAGCGCGGTGATCGAAGAGGAGAATTTCTCGTCATTGGCGCTGCGCCCGGCGCCGAGCTGGTCCGGCGTCTTGTTGCCGAGCGGCACATAAAGCAGCCCGAGCTTCTCGTCGACGCTCGCCGTCGACCACATGTTGGGTGAGTTGTTGGTGTAGGTCTGGTCCGGCGGCAGCGGCGTCGTCTGGTCCGGATTGCCGGAATCCCAATTCCACAACAGCGCGCCGGTGTCGGCATCGTAGGCACGGATGACCCCGGACGGCTCCTGCGTCGAATAATTGTCGTTGACCGCGCCGCCGACGATGATCTTGTTGGCGACGATCAGCGGCGCCGAGGTCGAATAATAATAGCCCGGCTTCGGATATGGCATGTTGGCGAGCAGGTTCAGCGTGCCGCCTTCGGCGAAAGTCGGGCAGACCTGGCCATTCGCCGCATCGAGCGCGATTAGCCGGGCGTCGGATGTCGGCAGGTAGATGCGTGTGGCGCAGGGCTGGCCAGCGGCGACCTTGGCATCGGCATAATAGGACACGCCGCGGCAGGTCTGGTGCTGGCGGTCCTTGTTGAGCTTGACCTGCGGATCGAAGCGCCATTTCTCCTTACCGCTCGCGGCATCGATGGCGATGGCGAAATTATGCGGCGTGCAGATGTAGAGCGTGTCGGCGATTTTTAGCGGCGTCACCTGATAGGTCGTCTCGCCGATGTCGTCGGGCCCTTTCACGTCGCCGGTGCGATAGGTCCAGGCCGGCTGCAGATTGGCAACGTTTTCGGCGGTGATCTGGTCGAGCGGCGAATAGCGCTGGCCATATTGCGTGCGACCGTAATAGTGCCATTCGCCAGCCGGCACGTTGCCGCCGAGATCGGCCGTCGGCGTCACCTTGTCGGTGTTGAGTTCACCCGCAATATCCTTTGGATCGGTCGTCATCGAATAGCCGGCGACCGCAAGCGAGGCCAGCACGGCGAGGATCAGCGGCGCGCGTCCGTCGGGACCGGTAAGCCCGCGCCGCGCCCATGGCGTCAACAGCCATAGCGCGACAAGCACGATGATGCCGCCGCGCGGGCCGAGCTCCCACCAGTCGAAGCCGATCTCCCAGACCGCCCAGGCGAGCGTGCCGAGCACGATCGCCGCGTAGAGCCACAGCGCCGTGGATCTGCGCCTGTAGAGCAGCCAGGCCGCGACAAGGAAAGCTAGACCGACGATGACGTAGTACCAGCTGCCGCCCAGCGTCACGAGCCAGATGCCGCCGCCGCCAATCGCAAGGCCGATGAGGAAAAGGATCAGGGAGGTGATGACCACAGCCAAGACGGTGCTCCTTCGACTGGTGCGCTCCGCGACGCGTCCATGGGCAACCCCGCATTGCGTTCCTGCCCCCACGCAACTTTCTCCGGCCCGCTTCCCCTGTCAAGCAAGCTCGGCGTTTTACGGTGCCGGCCCATCGCAAGCCCGGCGTTTTGGTTAGCGGACCCATCCAGATTGTGAGTCTACCGACTGGACAGAGAACAAAACGGAGACACTTCTGGCCTTTCGCTGCCGAATCACTACATTCGGGGGAGATGTCCGGCTTTTCGGAAGACATGCCCTTTTTTGACGAACCGAACGCGCGGCCCGTGGCCCCGTCGGGCATTGCCGCGCGCGCCATGGCTGCCCGCAGCAACCAGAACAACGCGCCCGATTATCTCAACGGCCTCAACCCCGAGCAGCGGCTGGCGGTGGAAACCACCGAAGGCCCGGTGCTGGTGCTGGCCGGCGCCGGCACCGGCAAAACGCGCGTCCTGACCACCCGCATCGCCCACATCCTTGCCACCGGCAAGGCTTTCCCCTCGCAGATCCTCGCCGTCACCTTCACCAACAAGGCGGCGCGCGAGATGAAGCAGCGCATCGGCCTGTTGATCGGTGAAGGCAATGTCGAGGGCATGCCGTGGCTCGGCACCTTCCACTCGATCGGCGTCAAGCTGCTGCGCCGGCACGCCGAGCTGGCCGGGATCAAATCCGATTTCACCATCCTCGACACCGACGATGTCGTGCGCCTGATCAAGCAGCTCATCCAGGCCGAGGGCCTCGACGACAAGCGCTGGCCGGCCAAGCAGTTCGCCCAGATGATCGACGGCTGGAAGAACAAGGGGCTAGGCCCCACCGACATCCCCGAGGGCGATGCCCGTGCCTTCGCCAACGGCAAGGGCCGCGAGCTCTACAAGGCCTACCAGGAGCGGCTGAAAACGCTGAACGCTTGCGACTTCGGCGATCTCCTGTGCCACCCGATCCGCATCTTCCGCGCCAATCCGGACGTGCTGAAGGAATACCACAAGCGCTTCCGCTACATCCTCGTCGACGAATATCAGGACACCAACACCGCCCAGTACATGTGGCTGCGCCTGCTGGCCCAGCGGCCTCAATCCTCCCCCCTTGAGGGGGAGGTGCCCGCGAAGCGGGCGGAGGGGGTTGCCGCAGAAGGCACCGCTAGAGCGTCGAGCACTGCCGCCGGTAGGTCGAGCACTGCCGCACGGACCCCACCCGACCGGGCGTCGCCCGGCAACCCTCCCCTCAAGGGGGAGGGAAGCCCGCGCCTGTCCACCGTAAATATCTGCTGCGTCGGCGACGACGACCAGTCGATCTATGGCTGGCGCGGCGCCGAGGTCGACAACATCCTGCGCTTCGACAAGGATTTTCCCGGCGCCACCATCATCAGGCTGGAGCGCAACTACCGCTCGACCGCGCACATCCTCGGCACCGCCTCCCACCTCATCGCCCACAATCAGGGCCGTTTCGGCAAGACGCTGTTCACCGAAAAGATCGCCGAGGACGACGAGAAGGTGCATGTCCACGCCGCCTGGGATTCCGAGGAGGAGGCCCGCGCCGTCGGCGAGACCATCGAGGCCTATCAGCGCCAGAAGCACAATCTCAACGACATGGCGATCCTCGTCCGCGCGTCCTTCCAGATGCGCGAATTCGAGGACCGCTTCGTCACGCTCGGCCTCAATTACCGCGTCATCGGCGGCCCGCGCTTTTATGAGCGGCTCGAGATTCGCGATGCGCTGGCTTTCTTCCGCGTCGTCGCGCAAGGCGCCGACGACCTCGCCTTCGAGCGCATCGTCAACGTGCCGAAGCGCGGCCTTGGCGAGGCCACCATCCGCCAGATCCACGACACCGCACGGGCGCTGCGCATCCCGATGCTGGAGGCGGCGGCAAAACTTGCCGAAAGCGACGAGCTGAAGCCGAAGCCGCGCGCCGCGCTGCGCGAGGTCGCGGCCAATTTCGAGCGCTGGCAGAAGGCGCTGGAAACCACCCCGCACACCGAGCTCGCCGAGACCATTCTGGAGGAGAGCGGCTACACCGACATGTGGAAGAACGACCGCTCGGTCGAAGCACCCGGCCGGCTGGAGAACCTCAAGGAGTTGATCCGCTCCATGGAGGAGTACGAATCGCTGCGCTCCTTCCTCGAACACGTCGCACTCGTCATGGACGCCGAGCAGAATGCCGAGCTCGACGCGGTCAACATCATGACGCTGCATTCGGCCAAGGGCCTCGAATTCGAGACGGTTTTTCTCCCTGGCTGGGAGGAAGGGCTGTTCCCGCATCAGCGCGCGCTGGACGAGGGCGGCCGCTCAGGGCTGGAGGAGGAACGCCGTCTCGCCTATGTCGGCCTGACCCGCGCCAAGAAGAACCTGCACATCTGGTTCGTCTCCAACCGCCGCATCCACGGCCTCTGGCAATCGACCATCCCGTCGCGCTTCCTCGACGAACTGCCGGAAGCTCATGTCGAAGTTTCCGAGAGCGGCAACTCCTATGGCGGCTACGGCAATGCCTATGGCGGCGGCTCGTTCGCCTCCGGTCGCGGTGGCCAAGGGGCGGGCAGGCAGAACCCCTATGGAGCATCGCGCTTCGACAACATCGGCGGCAACAACGGCGCCGAGAAATCCGGCGCTTTCTCCAGCACCTATGCGACGCCGGGCTGGCAACGCGCCCAAGCGAACCGCACCGAGGCCACCGACCGCAATTGGGGCACGCGCTCCGGCCACCAGGTCGAGCGCATCGGCTATGGCGAAACCGACTCCGGCTACGGCGCCGGCCGCACCTCGGTCAAGGGCCGCACCATCGACGGCGAGCTGGTCGCCAAATCCGTCGCCGACACGCCGTCCCCCTTCAGCGTCGGCGACCGCGTCTTCCACCAGAAATTCGGCAACGGCAACATCTCGGCCATCGAAGGCAACAAGCTGACCATCGACTTCGACAAAGCCGGCCAGAAACGCGTGCTGGACGGGTTTGTGACGGGGGTTTGAGGTCGCCGGTCACCGATACCGCGCCTGGTTCCACTTATGGCCGAGCAGCGACAGGATGATGATCAGCCCGTTGAAGAACTGGACGTAGAAGCCGCTCAGGCCTGCCGCGACGACGCCGGTCTGGATGAAAGAGACCGTGACCGCGCCGATCGCGCCGCCGACAACAGTGCCGATGCCGCCCCAGGTCGGAGTGCCGCCGACGAACACCGATGCCAGCACCGGCAACAGGTATCCGTCGCCCGCCGTCGGCCACCAGGTGAAGTTGATCATCACCGAGAACGTGCCGGCGATTGCCGCGCCGATGCCGACGAAGACGAACACTTTTACCCTGACGCGCTTGACGTCGATACCCATCTGCTGGGCGCTGTCGGGATTGTCGCCGACCACCTTGACCTGCGCGCCGAAGCGATGGCGGTTGTAAAGCAGCGCCGACAGCACGACGAAGGCGATGGCCCAGAAGATCTGCACCGGGATGCCGTAGAGCTGGCTGGAGAAGATCTTGTAGGCCCAGCTGTCGGCAAGGCCGGTCAGCGCCGTCGACCTGCCCTCGTTGATGATCTGGATCAGGCCGCGCAGCAGGAAATTCATGCCGAGCGTGGCGATCAGCGACGACAGCCCGCCATAGACGACCAGTGAGCCGACCAGGAAGCCGAGCAGCATGCCGGTGACCATTGCGGCGGCAATGCCGAGGAACGGGTCGTAGCCGGCCTGCACGACCAGCGCAAACACCCAGGAGGCAAAGCCCATTGTCGCCGGAAACGACAGGTCGATCTCGCCGCAGGTGACGACGAAGACCAGCGGCACCACCACGAACAGCGCCACCGGCAGCGTGGTGAGTACGGAGCTGTAGAGATACCAGGTGGTGAACACGATCGGGTTGGCGATCATGAACACCGCCATCATGACGATGAACACGGCAAGCGTGCCGAGCGCGGCGCGGTTGTCGAGGATGAACCCGCGCAGCCAGTTGTCGGACGGGTGTCTCCACTCTTTCCCGGCGGTTTCGCCATGCGTGCCGCCGAGGGGGCTCTGCAGATCGGGTTCCATGGTCTTGCTCATCGTGCCGCCCTCCCCGCATCGCCCGCGTCGTGCAACCCCGGCAATCCGCTGGGGTGGGCGACGTCTTCCATGAAATTGATCAGGTCCTCGGCCGATTTGACCTCGCTGCGGTCGGCGGTGAGCGCGACCTTGCCGCGGTCCAGCACCACGAAGCGATCGGCGATATCGAAGACGTGGTGGATGTTGTGGCCGATGAACAGGATCGAGCGCCCGCTCGCCCGCACCTGGCGCACGAAGTGGAAGACCTTGGCGGTCTCGGTCAGCGATAGCGCGGTCGTCGGTTCGTCGAGGACTATCAGCTCCGCCTTCTTATAGATGGCGCGGGCGATCGCCACGCCCTGGCGTTCGCCGCCCGAGAGCTGGCCGACGATCGACTGTGGCGTGAACACTTTCGAGGTGAAGCCGATCTCGCGCATCAGCCGGCTCGCCTCCGCGATCTCCTTGTTGACCTTCAGCCAGCCAAGCCAGCCGGTGAGCTCGCGGCCCATGAAGATGTTGCGCACGATCGTCTGCTGCACGGCGAGCGCCCGGTCCTGGAACACGGTCTCGATGCCGGCGTCGCGCGAGCGCGCAGGGCTCCATCCGGTCACCGGCTTGCCGCGGACGAGAATCTCGCCGCTGGTCGGTTTGACCACGCCGGACAGGATCTTGATCAGCGTCGACTTGCCGGCGCCATTGTCGCCGATCAGGCCGACCACCTCGCCGCGATCGACGCTGAGATTGACCCCGCCCAGCGCATAGACCTGGCCGTAGGACTTGGTGATGTCGCGCAGTTCGATGATGCGTTCGGCCATGGCGATCCTCGCTTGATTGTCGCGTGCCGGCCTTTTCGCCGGCGGTCCCGCCGGCCGGGCCCGATCCCGGCCGGCGGCTTGGGAGGTCAGCGCAGCGCCTGTTTGGCGAGCTCGGCGACGATCTCGTAATTCTGTGGCGTGACGAAACCGGCGCCGGTATCGACATTCATCGGCGCAAGGCCGAGCACCACCTGCTGGCAGAGGCTGAGGATCGGCAGATAGCCTTGCAGGAACGGCTGCTGGTCGGCCGTCAGTTGCACCCAGCCGCCCTTGAAGCCCTCGACGATCTGCGGGCTGGTGTCGAAGCCGAAGTTGAAGATATCGCCCGGCTTCCTGCCCGCCGCCTGCATGTAAGTCGGGACGTTGCCCAGCATCTGTCCGCCGGGATAGCCAACCGCCTTGACGTCGGGATTGTTGAGCAGTGCCGCGGTGATCACCGGAAGGGCCAGATTGGGGTCGGAAGCCCATTCGCCGCTTGGCGGCGAGGAGAGCTGTATGACCTCGACGCCCGCTTCCTTGAGGGCAGCGACAGTGCCGCGCTCGCGCGCGCCGCGGCTCTCGTTTTCGAACGGGCCGATCATGATTGCCTTGTCGCCGGCCTTGAGCCCGGCCAGCTTGACCGCCTCGGCGCCGAGCGCGCGGCCCTGCTGCTCCTGCTGGGCGCCGACATAGCCGCCGCCGAACGCCGCCGTGACCGTCGGCACCGGCACGTTCTGGTACATCATCTTGATGCCGTCCTTGTGCGCCTGTTCGGCCAGCGGCATGATCGCGGCGTCGCCGGGGTGGCCCATCATGGCGATGCCTTGGGGCTTGACCGCGACAGCCTCGCGCAATTGCTGCACCATCTTCTCGACATCCCACTGGGAAAAGATGTAGTCGACCTTCGGCCCGAGATCGGCCGCCGCCTGCTTGGCACCATTATAGACGATCGTGCCGAAGGCATCGCCCTCGGCGCCGCCGACGAAGAAACGGATATGGACATCCTTGCACCACTGGGCATCGAGCGCCTGCGCCGGCAAGGTCGAGAGTGCGGCGGCGAGCGCCATCGCGGCCGCCGCGACGGTCGAGCGCAGAACTGTCCTTCTCATCGTAATGCTCATGCACTTATCCTCCCTTTGTTCCCTCGCTAGCCGAGGGGTTTTGACGATCGCTTCGGCATTGCGCCGCAATCTTTCGCTGGCCGGCACCTCCCGCCGGCTTGTCCTGTTTTTATGCATGTCGTTATCGCAAAACCGCTGGGCACTTTTGCGCGACATGCATTAGCCTCACACCGGGTTCGGCAGATAGCTCGCGCCTCCCCGGCATTGTTGGAGATAGTCCAGCGCACGCGCCTGGCCGGTGATCTCGAGATCGCCGCGGTAGACCGGGTCGTGCCAGCCCTCGATGTCGATGGCGCCCTTGTAGCCGGCCAGCCGCAGCTCGCTGATCACCCGCGTCCAGTCGCTATCGCCGAAGCCAGGGGTGCGCATCTGAACGAACGGCAGGCGGCCGAACACGCCATGTTCGCGGATCACGTCCCAGCGCACCGTCGCGTCCTTGCCGTGGACGTGGAAGATACGCGGCGCCCATTTGCGGATCTGCGGGATCGGATCGATCAGATAGACCAGCTGGTGGCAGGGCTCCCACTCCAGGCCGAGATTGTCATCCGGCAATTCGTTGAACATCAGCTCCCAGGCGTCCGGATTGTGGGCGATGTTCCAGTCGCCGCTGGCCCAGTTGCCGTCCATGGCGCAGTTCTCGAAGGCGATGCGCACGCCC
Organism: Mesorhizobium sp. M0633; assembly: GCF_040320645.1. Lineage (NCBI taxonomy): Bacteria > Pseudomonadati > Pseudomonadota > Alphaproteobacteria > Hyphomicrobiales > Phyllobacteriaceae > Mesorhizobium > Mesorhizobium sp. M0633. The sequence continues at coordinate 140,581 of NZ_JAMYQC010000007.1, read as the reverse complement.
TTGTCGGCGGCGCGCCTGGCCAAGGGTCCCCAGACCTCGCGGAAACGCGGCAGGCTGTCGGGCAGCGGCTTGCCGCGAATGCGGCCGGTAAAGCCGCTGACCACGTTGGTGCCGAACAGATGCGCGTTGTCGATGATCGTTTCCCACGCCTGCAGGACGCCGCGATCGACTTCGCCGCTCTCCAGCGGGTTGCCGAACACGCCGATCGACGAGACGACGACATCGGCGTCGCCGATCGCCTCGCGGATCTCGCCCGCCAGCCGTGGAATGTCCTTGCCGCCCAGCGTCTGCCAGAAGAACGGCTGGATGCTCTCGAAGCCGAGCGGCAGAATCTGCCTGACATAGGCGGCGGGGTCGTCGAGATTGGCCCGCACCATTGTGCCGATCCTGATATCGAGCAGCGGGTTTGGCATCATGATCCTTCCTGTGCGGCGATGGCGACCCGGCGCCCGGTTTCGGCGCTCTCGATCGCAGCGAAAACCATGGCCAGGCTCTTGATGTTGTCGGCGCCGCGCGTCTCCGGCTCGGTGCCGGTCTCGACGGCGCGGACGAAATCCTGGATGATGCCGAGATGGCCGCCGACGCGATCTGCCGGGTCGAGCGGCGGCACGGCTATCGGTTCGGTGCGGTCGAACAGGCCTTCACGGACCGGCCGCACGACTTCCGCCTTCAACCCGTCCGCGCCGTCCCAGACAATGCTGCCGCGCTCGGCGACGATCCGCCATGTACTGTCCCAGCTGGTACGGAAGCCGGCCGCGCACCAGCTGCCGGCATAGGTGAACAGCTTGCCGCCGCCGAGGTCGAAGCTTGCGGTTGCCGACGACCCTTGCCGATACCAGGAGTTGGCCGGCTCCCACTCCTGGCAATAGACGCCGGCCGGCTCGCCGGCGACCATGTAGCGGGCCGCATCGAATGTGTGGATCGCCATATCGAGCAGCAGCACATGGCGCATCTCTTCGCGAAAACCGCCGAAATGCGGCGCAACGAAGAAATCGGCGTGGATGCTGGTTGGCGCACCAATGGCGCCGGAATCGAGAAAGCGCCGGATGCGCCTGACATTGGCGACATAGCGGCGGTTCTGCACGACGGCATGGATGCGGCCGGCGCTGCGGGCCGCCTCGACAATGGCACGCGCATTGTCCGGGCTGTCGGCCAGCGGCTTTTCGGTCAAGAGATGGCAATGGTGGGCAAAGGCGGAAAGCGCGACCTCGCGGCGGGCGGCGGGAACCACGACGTCGAATACCGCGTCGGGCCTGGTCTGGTCGAGCACGGCGTCGAGCTCGGTTCCGATGACGGCGCCGGAAAGCTCGTATTCGCGCGCCCTTGCCCGCGCCCTTTCGGCGTCGATATCGACCAGGCCGACAATGGCGAGCCCGTCGATCTGCTTGGCCGCATCGAGCCAGGCTTTGCTCATCGCGCCGCAGCCGACCAGGACGACATTGATCATCCAGCACTCCTCCCTCTCGGCCCCTCCAGACCGATCGTCACGGCGTTCACGGCAGGGCCGCAAACGTTCTTCCGTAAACGTTTACGAGAACACACCCGATGGCGTAGAATGTCAATTGGCCGATAGCGAAAAACGTGATGCCGGCTTGGCCTGAAGAGCGGCCGGTGCTAGCCAAGCAAGGGGGAGAACTGTCCTTTGGCGTCCAGTATTCACGACCTTGCACGTCACCTGAATATTTCCATCGGCACGGTGTCGCGCGCGCTCAACGGCCGCGCCGACGTCAATGCCGACACGCGTCAGCGCGTGCTCGATGCGGCCAAGAAGCTGAACTATTCACCGAACCAGTCCGGCCGCAGCCTGCGGCGCGGCGCTACCCATTCGATCGCCTTCATGCTGCAGCCGCATCCGGGCGACCAGGAATATGGCGAGCCGTTCTTCATTCCGTTCCTGACCGGGTTGCAGGCCAAGCTCGCCGAAAGCGGCCTCGACCTGATCGTAGTGATGGGCGCGCCGGGCGACTATCAGCAGGAGCGCCTGCGCCGTGTCGTCGAGACGCGGCGGGCCGATGCGGTGGTGCTGGCCTGGACGCGGCGCGAGGACGAGCGCATCGACTATCTGACCCAGGCCGGTTTCCCGTTCGCAACGCTCGGCCGCAGCCGCTCCGGCGGCGATTCCTATCCCTCGCTCGACCTCGATTTCGAAAAAGCCGGGGCTGACGCGGTCGATCGTCTCGTCGCGCGCGGTCACCGCCGCATCGCCGCCATCCGCCCGTCGCTCGACCTCAATTTCGGCTATCTGTTCCTCGCCGGCTATCGCAAGGCGTTGCGGCGGCACGGCATCGAATTCGACCCCGAGTTGATCGCCGACGGCTTCATCAACGAGGCCGGCGGCTACGCGGTGACGCCGAAGGTCATGCGCTCCAAGGACCCGCCGACCGCCATCATCTTCAACAACGACGCGATGGCGCTTGGCGGCTGCAAGGCTTTGGCCGAGGCGGGCATCAAGCCCGGCCACGACATCGCGGTGATCGTCATCGTCGACACCCCGCTCTGCCGCTATTTTTCCCCGGCGCTGACCGGCTTCCGCCCGGCGCTTAAGCCGATGGGCGAGCGGTTGGCCGAAATGCTGCTGGCATCGATCCCGGCTTACGCCGGCGCCGAAGGCGCACGCATCATCCGTGAAGTCTGGCCGCTGGAACTGATCGCGCGCGACAGCGATTGAATCGCGGCGGTCACTGAGCAGGCTCAGATTGATCAAGACCCCCGCGCTCGCGCTCCGGCGTTGCGACCAGCGAGGCAGCGGCGGCATTGGCGGCGGCAAGTGCCGCCTCGACGGGCTCTCCACGCGCAAGCCACGCCGCAAAGGCGCCGACGAATTCATCACCGGCACCGTGGGTGCTGACCACCTCCACCGGCATCGCCGGCAAGGCGAATGCCTGGCCGTCGCGGTCGCAATAGGCAACGCCCTCGCCGCCGGCCGTGACGATTGCAGCCGGATAGAAACCGACGAGCATGCCGGCCGCCTTCGCAGCACCCTCGAGCGTGTCGACGACCGAAACGCCGGCCAGGAACTCCGCCTCGATGGCGTTGACGATGACGATGTCGGTCAGCGCGATCAGTTCGGCTGTCAGCTTTCGCGCCGGCGCCGCATTGAGAACGACGCGGCCGCCATACGCCTTCACCGCTCGCGCCGCGGCGATATTGGCGGCTTCCGGCACCTCGTTCTGCAGCAGCAGAACCGCCGTTTGCGCCATCAGCTCGGTCGCCTCCGCAATGTCCTTTTCGCCGAGAGTGAGATTGCTGCCCGAGACGATCACCGCGCCATAGTCGCCGCTGTCGTCGAAAATCGCCACGCTCATGCCCGAGCCGGCGCCCGAAGCCACTCCCACGAAGCGCTGGTCGACGCCGTTGCGACCGAGATTGTCGAGAAGCGCGCGGCCGAAATCATCGTCGCCGACAGCTCCGATCATCGCCGCACGCACGCCGGCCCGCGCTGCCGATACCGCCTGGTTGCCGCCCTTGCCGCCGCATTTCGGATGCCAGGCATGGCCGGTGACCGTTTCGCCCTTGCGTGGGCGATCGGGGGCTTCGACCATGACATCGTAATGCAGGCTGCCGAATACTGTCACTAGCGGCGGAGGAGCCGTCATGTGCCCTTATCTTTCCGTTTCGACGTCACCGCAGACATGGTGCGGCCGAGATTGCGCTCCGCCGCCTGGTAGTCGCGTTGCGCGACCGCGACGAACAGCGCGTCGAGGATGTTGAGCTGGGCAATGCGCGCCGCTGCGTTCTCACCCATCAACGGCGAGCCTTGGGCGGTCGAGCAAAGCACGATGTCGGCGACGGCTGCCAATGGCGAGTTGTCATAGTTGGTGATGGCCAGCGTGCGCGCGCCGCTTTTGCGCGCAAGTTGGATGGCGTCGATGACGGCGCTCGTGTTGCCGGAATGCGAAAAGCCGACGGCGATGTCGTCGGCGCCGAGCAGCGAGGCCGACATCAGCATCATGTGCGAATCGTCGTAAACGGAGGTGCGGATGCCGATGCGCAGGAATTTGTGCGAGACGTCGCGCGCGATCTGCGCCGAGCCGCCGACGCCGTAGAAATCGCGATTCCTGGCGCGGTAAAGCAGATCGGCGGCACGGTCGAAATCGTCCATGTCGAGGATGGCGAGCGTCTCCTCCAGCGCCTGGATAGAGGTGCGGAACACCTTCTGCACGATTTCCGCCGAACTGTCGTCCACCGACAGTTCCTGATGCATCTCGGCGGTCGGCAGGCGGCTGTATTCATAGACCGCCGTGCGAAAGTCGCGATAGCCGGAAAAACCCAGCTTCTTGGCGATCTTGACCACCATCGCCTCCGAGACACCGGCCTCCTCGGCGATCTGCTTGAGCGGTATGGTCTCGTCGAAGCCGCGCCGTCCGAAGACGGTTTCAACCACCTTCGCCTCGAGCGGCGTCAGATGCGGCATCATCATGCGGATGCGCGGTCCTACTGCTTTCAGGTCCAGCCCGGTCAAGGTCATCCACGTCCCCTCGTCACGCGATCGATAAGCATCGCGGCGAGGATTATAAGGCCAGTTGCCAGGAGCTGATAGAAGGACTGCACGTTCATCAGCGTCAGGCCGTTGCGCATGCTGCCAAGGATGACGGCACCCAGGATGGTGCCGACGACGCTGCCCTTGCCGCCCATCAGCGAGGCGCCGCCGATCGCCGCCGCCGCTATGGCGTCGAGCTCCCAGAGATTGCCCAGAATGGGTTCGGCCGCACCCAGCCGGCCGATCAGGATCTGCGCTGCAAGCGCTGCCAGCAGGCCCGAGATCATATAGGCGGCGATCTTGGTGCGGGCGATCGGCACGCCGGCTATGTAGGCCGCCTCCTCATTGCCGCCGACGGCGAGCAGATATTCGCCAAACGGCGTCTTCTTGAGGATGATCCAGGCAATCAGCGCGACCACGGCCACGATGATGACCGCCAACGGCAATCCGAACAGCGAGCCGTTGAAGATGGCACGGAAACCGGCAGGCAGGCCGAGCACCGGATTGCCGCCGGTATAGATCAGCGCCAGCGCCCGGTAGGTGCTGAGCGTTCCCAGCGTGACGATGAAGGGCTGCAGCCCGACATAGGCGACCAGCACGCCGTTGAGCAGTCCGCAGGCAAGGCCGATGGCGAAGCCGGCGGCGATGGCCAGCGGAAACGGCACACCGGCAACCAGCATCGAGGCCGAGATGACCGCCGAAAGGGCTGCCGTCGGCCCGACGGACAGGTCGATGCCGCCCGAGATGATGACCAGCGTCATGCCCAACGCCAGGCAGGCATTGATGCTCGATTGCTGCAGGATGTTGATCAGATTGCGCTCGGCAAAGAAGCCCGGGACCAGCGCCCCGAAGACGGCGAGGATCACCACCAGTCCGATCAGCGTGCCGGCGTCGCGCACGGAAAACCGGTGCAGGAAATCTGCCCTTGGGCGCGCTGCTGTGTGTTGGGTTATATCGGTCATCCGCTGGTCCTGTCCGTTATGCACCGGCCCGATGGCCTTGCGTCTTGCCGGCCTCAATCTCCGTTTGGGGTATGGCGTGCGCGGCGATCGCTTGTTCGCTGAGACTTGCGCGGCCCAGTTCGGCGGCGACCGTGCCGTCGCGCATGACCAGCACGCGGTCGGCGAGCCGGATCACCTCGGGGAGTTCGGACGACACGACGATTACCGAATGGCCTTCGGCGGCGAGTTCCTCGATCAGGTGGTAGATCTCCGCCTTGGCGCCGACATCGATGCCGCGCGTCGGCTCGTCGAATAGAAGGATCCGCGTTCCCGCCGCCAGCCAGCGGCCGATGATCGCTTTCTGCTGGTTGCCGCCGCTGAACAGGCGGATCGGCCGGTCGAGCAGGAACGGCCTGAGATTGACGCGTTTCATCTTCTCGGCTGTCACGCGCTTCAGCCGGCGATGGTCGATGAGGACGCGCGGCGCGAACACGCCCATCGAGGCCAGCGCCATGTTGCTGGAGATCGACCGCAACGGCACGATGCCTTCGCGCTTGCGCTCCTCCGGCACCAGGCCGATGCCGGCCGCGATCGCGTCGCGCGGACTGGAAAGTTTTACCGCCTTGCCGTCGATCTCCATTGCGCCTGATGAGGCCCGGTCGGCGCCGGCCAGCAGCCGCAGCAGTTCGGTGCGGCCGGACCCGACCAGGCCGGCAATGCCCAACACCTCGCCGCGATGCAGGTCGAACGAAACGTCACGGACCTTGGTTACCGAGGCGAGGCCACGCACGCTCAGCCTGATCTCGGGGGAAGCATGCGAGCGGTGTTGTTCCTGGGCGAGCTCGCGGCCGACCATCATCGAAACGACGGCCTTTTCCGACACCTGCGCGAGATCGACGGTTTCGACCACAACGCCGTCGCGCATGACAGTGGCGCGCTCGCAGATACCGAACACCTCGTCCAGCTTGTGCGAGACATAAACGACGGCGACACCGTCGCGTGCCAGACCTGCAATGACTTCCGCCAGTCGTTCGAACTCGCTCGGCGTGAGGCTCGACGTCGGCTCGTCCATCGCCACGATCCTGGCGCGGTCGAGCAGCGCCCGGGCAATCTCGACGATTTGCCGCTGCGCCACCTTCAGCGAGCCAAGCGGGGCTGCCGGGTCGATGGTCGTATCGATGGCGGCCAGGGCTTGCGCAGCGCGGCGTTCCTGCTCGCGCCGTGCGACGAAGACGCCGCCGCGCGTCAGCGGATGGCCGAGGAACATGGTCTGGGCGACGCTGAGGCGTGGCACCTGCTGTAATTCCTGATGGATCATCGCCACGCCCGCGGCGCGTGCGGCGACCGGATTGTTCAGCGTCACCGGCTTGCCGTCGATCAGCACGCTTCCCGCCGTCGGCCTGTAGACCCCCGACAGGATGCGCAGCAGCGTCGATTTGCCGGCGCCGTTTTCACCGAGCAGTCCATGGATTTCGCCGGCGCCGGTTACCGGGGACGCTGGCGATGACGTCGAACTTGCCGGCCTCGGTGATCGTGGTCTTGAAACCGTCGGTACGCTGGACGGCGGCGTAGACGCCGGCCTGGCCCTCGACGATGGCGACCTTGCCGCCGTCCGGCCGGTTCTTGATGAACCATTTGGCGACGCGCACGCCATTGTCGCGCTGGACATTACCGACATAATGCTCGGCCTGCGGAATAACAGCATCATTGACGTTGACCACCGGCACGTTGGCCGCCTTGGCCTGGTCCATGATCGGCTGCAGGTTGGAGTCGGTCTGCGGCGAGACGAGCAGCACGTTGTAGCCCTGTGTGACCAGGCCTTCGGCGATGGTGAGCTGGCCGAGCTGGTCGCCCTCGCTCTGCGCTGCCTGGTAGACGACGGGCACGCCGATGCGGTCGCCGAACGACTTGTAGCCCTCTCCCAGCGAGCGCCAGTATTCATTGGTCAGCGTCTTGGAGACCGCACCCGCCTTGGTGCCCTCGGGCAGCTTGGGGAACGCACCGAACCTGGCCTCGAGCTGCGACCAGTCGATGCGATCCTTCTCGGTGTCGGAATTGAGCGGCGCGAGGTCCGCGGAAAAAGCCGAGCCGATTGACAGCGCCATCAGGGCAGCGGCAGCGGTGGCAAGTAGAAATTTCATGGTCTTTCCTCCCTGGTTGAAAACGGTGATGGCGCCGGAGCTTCAGCTGTCCGGCCCGAGCATGGCTTCCTGGATGATGGCCTGCGAGGCGACCGCGTCCTGACGGTCGACGGCAGTGGACAGGCGATTGTCCTTTTCCAGCCGATCGACGACGCGCAGCATGCGCTTGACAGTCGCGATGTTGACTTCGCATTCGTGGACCGGGTCGAGCCCGGTCATGTCGGGGAACGTGTCGAAGTAGATGGCGCCGGCATAGCCGTCTCGACGGATCTGCCTGAGCAGCTCGATCGTCTGCAGCGTATGCACGGCCCCGACCATCAAGCCGTCGTCGCGCTTGGCATAGCCATCGTTGAGGTGCACGCCGAGCAGCTTGCTGTGCCGTGCCACGAGCGCAGCGGCGAAAGCCGGCTGCTCGTCGGCGTAGAGCACATGGGCGAAATCGAGCGTCACGCCGAGATTGGGCAGGCCGATCTCGCGGATCGCCAGCAACGTCGTCGCCGCATCGGGCATCAGGCTGTAGGAGCGCGGCTCGTTGGGTTTGTATTCAAGGCTGATCTGGCAATCGGGGTCATGCGCCGCAACTTCACGAATTCCATCGATTTCGTGTTGCCAGAGCGTCGCATAATCGGCCTGGAAAGCATAATCGAAGCCATCCTGCCCGAGCCACAGCGTCATCAGGCTGGCGCCAGCCTCGCGCGCGGCGTCGATCCCGGCCTTGGTCATGTCGATGGCCTCGCGGCGAACGGCCGGATCCGGATTGGTGAAGGCGCCGAGCTTGAAGGCCGGGTTGGAGTAGTAGCGCATGGCGAAACCATTGATGGAAAGCCCGAGATCGCCGAGTTTGCGCGCCATTTCCGCAGGCTTTTCATCGACATGGTCGGGAAAGTTGAGGTCGAGATCGGTCAACTCCGCAACCTTCGCCGCACGTGCCGCCATTTGCAGCATGGACGGTTTGCCGACAAGATCGGGCCACTCGGCCTGTGGCCGCGAGGCAAAGGAATTGAGGCGGGTGGCGAAACGACAGACTGTCATCGGTGGCCTTTCATCGTCATAACTTCACATAAGAACGATAATTTGTAAAGTTGTTAATTGCACTCTCGGCGGCGACGGATTCGCATGTCCAGGCCAGTTGCGACCACAAGGGTCAAAGCAAGCGCGGCACTGTCACGCAAGTATCATGTTCGCGTCCTAGATCGCTTCTCCGAAGGCTTTCGCGGCATCCTCGATGCGACGCGGCGCTTTTTCGGGCCCCGGCAGCTTTGTCTCAAAGAGGATATCCATGAAAAACCTGCACCGAACCGCGTCCCTCGCTGTCGCGCTGGCGATGTTCACCGCCTTGACTCCGGCCCTGGCAGAAAACTCCGCGACCGTCGGCGGCGTCAGCTTCGTCAACAAGGGCCTGGTCGGCGTCGGCCGCATCCCGGCCAGCCAGAAGGACAAGTTCGGCGAGACGTTTGGCTCCGGCTCAGGCATGTCGATCGATGCTGCCGGCTGGACGCATGGCGCCGACGGCTACAAGGGCTCGTTGTGGCTGTTGCCGGATCGCGGCTACAATGTCGTCGGTACTACCGACTACCGGCCGCGCCTCAACACGATTGCCATCGAGTTCGCTCCGATCACGCCGGGTGCAGTGCCAGCCGCCGGCCAGGAACAGTCGGGCCTCAGGGCGACGCTTGCCGACACCATGCTTTTGACCGACGACAAGGGCGCCGACGCAACCGGGCTCGATCCGCTCAACGGCGTGCGTGCCGCGACCGACGACATGCCGATCCTGCCCGAAGCCAACGGCAAGCTCGCGCTCGATAACGAAGCGATCGCACGGCTGCCCGACGGCACGATGTTCATCTCGGACGAATACGGTCCGAACATCTACCGCTTCTCCGCCGATGGGCGTCTGATGTCGGCAACGCAGCCGCCGGCGGCGCTTGTCCCGATGCGTCACGGGACGCCAAACTTTGCTTCCAACAATCCGGGACCTGGCGCGGCAGACCCAGATCCGAAGGATCCCGAAACCGGCCGTCAGAACAACCAGGGCCTCGAAGGCATGGCGCTGACGCCGGACGGGAAGTTCCTGATTGCCGTGCTGCAGTCGGCCCCAAGGCAGGATGGCGGCGATTCCGCCTCGACGCGCCAGAACACGCGCGTGCTGGTCTACGATGCCTCGGATCCCGGCCAGCTCAAGCTCGCGCATGAATATGTCGTGCCGCTGCCGGTGTTCACCGATGCCAAGGGCAAAACCAAGATCGCCGCGCAGAGTGAAATCGTGGCGCTGTCGGACAAGACCTTCCTGATGCTGGCGCGCGACAGCGGCAACGGCCAGGGGCTGAAGGGCGACACCTCGCTCCATCGCGAGATCAGCGTCGTCGATGTGTCGGCGGCAACCGACATCGCCGGCACAGAGTTCGACAAGGACAAGCCGCTGGCGCCCAAGGGTGAGCTCGATCCATCGGTGACGCCGGCCAAGCTGACGCCGTTCATCGACATCAACGACAAGAGCGAGCTCGGCCGCTTCGGGTTGCACAATGGCGCGCCCAACGACCGCAACAACCTTTCGGAGAAATGGGAGGCGATGTCGGTGGTGAGCGTCCTCGATCCAAAGCTGCCCGACGACTATTTCCTGTTCGTCGCCAATGACAATGACTTCCTCACGCAGGACGGCTTCCAGGTCGGCGCGGCCTACAAGGCCGAGGATGGCGCCGATGTCGACACCATGTTCCTGGTCTATCAGGTCACGCTCCCAGGCCTCACCGGGAAGTAGCGGCAGCCATACAGGCGGAGGCGCCGAACGCGTCCGCCTGAGCTGGCGCGATTGAACGGTCGTGCCCCTTCAGTTGCGGCTCGCCCGCGAAAAGACGGTGTCCTAAGCATCGCAAAACCTGCGACTGACGATCCAGTCGAAGGCACTTACCTCAACATCTCCGCGTCCCTTGGCACGCCTGCATCGATCGGCTCGGCCGTCCTGTTTGACACGGCGGCGATCTTCCCGGCGGCCGACAGGTTCGGGCGCACGAAGACCGGCACGACGCCATCGACGCGGCTGTAGAGGTCGATAATGTCCTGATTCATGAAGCGCACACAGCCGGAGGAAGCGTTCTTCCCGATGGAATCCCACTCCGGCGTGCCGTGCAGCCTGTACATCGTGTCCTTGCCGTCACGGAAGAGATACAGCGCGCGGGCACCAAGCGGGCTCTGCGGGCCGGGCGGCATGCCGTCCTTGTATTTCGCCAGTTCCGGCCGGCGTTGGATCATTTCCGGCGGCGGCGTCCAGACCGGCCACTTCTTTCTCGCCTGAACCACGGCGCTGCCGGTCCATCCGAAACCGGCCTTGCCGAGGCTGACGCCATAGCGAATTGCCTTGCCGCCGTCGCGCACCAGATAGAGGAAGTGCTCGGAAGTATCGACGACGATCGTGCCGGGTTTTTCTCCAGTCGGGTCGGCCACGATTTGACGCACGAATTTCGGATCGACCTTGGCTACCGGAATTGCCGGCAGTTGATAGCCCTCGTCGATGCGCGCGGCATACATGCTTGCGGCATCGCCGAGAGCCGGATCGCTTGGTGCCGCGGGCACCGGCGGCGCCGCCACGTCCGTCGTGGTGCACGACGAAAGAGCCACGGAGGCCGCGCCCAGAGCGGATGCACCAAGAAAGGCGCGCCGGTTCAGGCGCTCAAAAAACAACGGAATATCGGACATGAGCCCCCCGGCTTACCGATGAGATCCAGGAAAATGCGGCCCCACGCGTGCGGGATCAATATACGATTCCGAAAGGTTTGAGAAATGCTTAGATCAAGGCACGCCAGGCGGAATTTACAGCGCCGCATCGACCTCTCCCGTTAAATCGGCAATCATTGCGGACTCAGACAAGCCTTCGCCGAGTTGCCTGCCATGGACGACAACATGCCCCCGCGCCGGCGGACCGGCGACCTCACCAGTGGGCCTATCCCGCGCACCCTTCTACTGTTTGCCCTGCCGGTGCTCGGCTCCAATGTGCTGCAGTCGCTCAACGGCTCGATAAATGCCGTGTGGGTCGGCCGTTTCCTCGGTGAAGCGGCGCTGACCGCCACGTCCAATGCCAACCTTGTGCTGTTTCTCATCCTCGGCACCGTCTTCGGCATCGGCATGGCGGCGACCATCCTGGTCGCGCAATCCGTCGGCGCCCGCGATCTGCCCGAAGCCCGGCGCATCGTCGGCACCAGCGCCACCTTCTTCTTCCTCGTCTCGGTGGTGTTCGCGGTCTGCGGCTGGATCTGGGTCGATGCGATCCTCGATGCGCTCGGCACGCCGGCCGATGCGTTGCCGCTGGCGCGCTCCTATCTGCGCATCATCTTCCTCGCCGTGCCGATGATGAACCTGCTGTCCTTCGTCATGACGGTGCTGCGCGGCGCCGGCGATTCGCGCACGCCTTTCCTGTTCATGGCGCTGGCCGTCGTGCTCGACGTCGTTTTGAACCCGTTGCTCATCCTCGGCATCGGCCCGTCCCCGAACTCGGCATCGCCGGCTCGGCCACCTCGACGCTGATCGGCCAGACGGTAAGCGTGGTTGCCATCCTGATCGTGCTTTATGCGCGCAAGCACCCGCTGCGGCTGGCCGGCGCTAATCTCGCTCTGCTGCGGCCGGACCCGGCGCTGCTGCGCATTGTCGTCTTCAAGGGCGTGCCGATGGGCCTGCAGATGATCGTCGTTTCGGCTGCGGCGCTGACGGTGATGGGCATGGTCAACTCGTACGGCTCGCAGGTTGCAGCTGCCTACGGCATAGCCGCACAGCTCTGGACCTATATCCAAATGCCGGCGCTCGCCATCGGCGCCGCGGTGTCGTCCATGGCGGCGCAAAATGTCGGCGCCAGGCGCTGGGACCGGATTGGACGCATCGCCACCTCCGGCGTCGGCTTCAACCTTGTGCTCACCGGCATGCTCGTCGCGCTGCTGTTCGTATTCGATCGCGCGGTGCTCAGCCTCTTCCTTGGCAGCGACAGTGCAGCAATCGAGATCGCCACTCACATCAACAAGATCGCATCGTGGTCCTTCATCCTGTTCGGCATCACCATCGTGCTCTTCGCCACCGTGCGTGCCACCGGCGCGGTGATGCCGCCGCTGATCATCCTGGTGATCTCGGTGCTGCTGGTGCGCACCAGCTTCGCCTATTTCTTCCGAAGCGTGATCGGCGAGGAAGCTCTGTGGTGGAGCTTTCCGGCTGGCTCTATAACCTCGCTCGTGCTGGCCGCGGCCTATTATCGCTTCGGCCGCTGGCGCAGCCTGCACATGATCGAGAGCCGGCCGGCTGCCGGCGAACCGCCGGATACCGGCCTCGGCGTACCGCGCCAGCGCGCGCATCTTTCGCCCGAGACACCGAACGGCTGAAAGGTCGGCTCAGCGCGCGTATTTCGCGCCAAACCCGAGAGCGACCAGGGAAAAGACGACAATCATGCCGGCAAAGGCCAGGCTTGCCACGGTCGCACCTGCCACCGTCGACAGAACGCCGATGCCGATGACCGGCAGCGCGTTGCCGCAAAAACAGCAGATGAAGAAGGCCGAGACGACTTCGGCGCGCCGGTCCGCCGGCGCGATCTCGTTCACCACTTGCAAGCCGCCGCGATAGCCGAGCGCTGCCGCCACGCCGCACAAGGCGGTCCCGGCAATCATTATGGCCATCGAGGCGAAGACCTGCGCCGCAACAATCAGCGCGACGGTTGGGATCATCAGCGCGAGCGCCGCGAACATCGCGGCTCGGCTCGAAAGACGTGCTGTCGCTACAATGGTGGCGGCCGTCACGATTGCCAATTCAAAGAACAGAGCGCCGGCTTCGGCATGGTTGGTTACCTGCAGTTGCTGCGCCAAAATGCTCGGTGCGAGTGCTGCATAAAAGCCGACCAGCGCCATTGCGCCAAAGCCGGTCACCGCCGGCGCAACGAAACTTGCGCGGATGTCATCGGGCACGGAAAGCCGCGGTCGCATCGAAACGTCAGCCAGTTTCCCTGGCCGCGAAACGGTTTCCCGCGTGCGCCAGACCAGCAGGGTTACAGTCGCGAGCATCGCCAGGTAGACGACGAATGTCAGCCTGAGCGGCCAGGGCGCGTATTCGGCGAGCAACCCGGCCCCCAGCGCACCGAGGCCGAGGCCGAGAAAATTGGTGCTGGTGGCAATCGTCGCCGCCTGTGACTTGTCGTCGGTCGGGAGCAATTCGGCGAGCCAGGCGGTGCCGGTGCCCGCGCCGACGCCGATTCCCAGTCCGCTCAGAATTCGGGCGATGTCGAGCCAGGCGACATTTTCGGCGAACAGGAAAACCACCGCGCTGACGACGGCCACCGCTATCCCGGCCAATGCCATTGGACGGCGCCCGATGACATCGGACACACGCCCCAACATCAGCAGCGCCGCCAGATTGCCGATGACATAGACGGCGTAGACCAGCGTCAAAGTGATCTGCGAGAAGCCGAAGAGCTGCTTGTAGATGATGTAAAGCGGCGTCAGCGCCGTGCTGCCGGCGAAAAGAGCCGCAATCATGGCGGCCACGGCGGCCGCTGCAGCGCGGCCGCCGAGTTCGTAATCGCGCGTTATGACTTGAGCGTGAGCGGTCATTTTTCGACCTTTGATAGCGTGATATTCGGGACCTGACACTCTAACGCCGTTTTCGCGTCAGCCGTTCCCCTCCCCCTTCTTGCTCCTGACAACTTGGCTTGCTCCTGACAACTTGGGCAGCTTTTGCCGATAGCGCCGAGTGATATCCTCTTCTAACGTCAGAGGATTGTCAGGGGAGATTCATGGGCAAGGGACGAGTCGAGGCATTCACCGATGGCGTGGTCGCCATCATCATCACCATCATGGTGCTGGAATTGAAGGTGCCGCATGGCGAGGATTTTTCCGCGCTGGCACCACTCTGGCCGATCTTCCTCAGCTATGTGCTGTCCTTCATCAATGTCGGCATCTACTGGAACAATTTGCACAACATGTTCCATACCGTGCAGCGGGTCGACGGCCGCGTGCTGTGGGCGAACCTCAACCTGCTGTTCTGGCTATCGCTGATGCCGGCGACGACAGCCTTCATGGGTGAGAACCATTTCGCGCCGGTGCCGGTTGCCGTCTATGGCGTCGACCTGGCGCTCTGCGCCATCGGCTTCAACATCCTCACCATGGCCCTGCATCGACTGCACGGCAACGAGACTCTCTTCGCCAGGGCGTTGGGCAATGACCTCAAGGGAAAGATCTCGCTGGTCCTCTATCTTTCCGCCATCGCGCTGACCTTCGTCAATCACTGGATCGGTGTCTCGATCTATGTCCTGGTGGCGATGATCTGGTTCGTGCCGGACAGGCGCTTCGAGCGGCTGATCGAGAAATAGGCCCCGTCTAGCCTCGCATTGCTTTCAGCTTTTCCGCTACCGAAGCGGCAAGGTCGGCGTAGCGCTCCTCCAGCCGCTCGGCCGCCTTGATCACTGAAAAATCATGGCCGAATTTCTCAAGCGCCATACGCAGCTTTTCGACGAACTCCGCCTGTTTTTCGAGCACCGAAAACAGCGTTTTCACTTGCGCTTCGCTGATGTCGGGATTGGCAAGCATCTGCGGCACCTCGCGGCTCATCTGGTCGCCGGTTGCGGTCTGTTCTTTCAGGATCTCGATCCAGTCGGTCAATCGTCAGTCTCCTTTTTCGACATCAGCATGCGCAGCGCCCGCCGACGCGGTCAACCCGAAGATGCCGGCATCGGCTTGCGCGAGCCTCTTTCCGCGCTAAGTTCGCCGCGGCCAGAACAGGAGAAAATCATGACCACCGACGCCGAGATCCAGACCGCCCTGCCCGCACTTGCCTCCGGCAATGTCGCCGTCATCACCGGCGCGGCCAGCGGCATCGGCCTTGCCGCCGCCAAACGGCTGGCGGCGATGGGCATGAGGATCGTGTTGGTCGATATTGGCGGCGCACGCCTCGATGAGGCCCGACACGCCGTCGCCGCCATCGCCGGCGACAGCGCCGTACTTGCCGTCGCCGCCGATGTCTCGAAGGCCGACGAACTCGACCGGCTGGCCGAAAGCACATTCGGCGCCTTCGGCGACGTATCGCTGCTGATGAACAATGCCGGCGTCGGCAACAATCCCGGCAAGCCGTGGGAGAACCGCGACGCCTGGAAACGGCTGCTGGATATCAATTTCTGGGGCGTCGTCCATGGCGTCGAGGCCTTTGCGCCGCGCATGCTGGCGGCGGGAAAGCCGGGCCTGATCGTCAACACCGGCTCCAAGCAAGGCATCACCACACCGCCCGGCAACCTCGCCTACAACGTTTCCAAGGCGGGCGTGAAGACCTATACCGAGGGCCTTGCACACGCGCTGCGCAACGAGCCGGGCGCCAGTGTCGCGGCGCATCTGCTTATCCCCGGGTTCACTTTTACCGGCCTGACCGAAGGTGCGACCGAAAAGCCGGCCGGCGCCTGGACCGGCGAGCAGGTCATCGACTTCATGCTGGCCTCGCTACTGCGTGGCGATTTCTACATCCTGTGTCCCGATAACGAGGCGACCCGGTCCATGGACGAAAAGCGCATGGCCTGGGCGATTGGCGACATCATCGAGAACCGTCCTGCTCTGTCGCGCTGGCATCCGGACTACAAGGATGCTTTCGCGGCATTCATGACACGCAGCGCATGATCCCGAACCGAAGATCACCGTAGCAAAGAATCGGATCCGATCTTCGCAGGTATGCGCCAGACCTTTATATCACGCCGCCGCATGCTTCTTCGTGTTCCGCTTCTTCGCCATGGCTTTCTCGGCTGCCAACTCGGCAAGCTTCTGATCATGCCGCTTCGCTGCCTGTTCGCATTTCTTGCGGATCTCTTCGACTTCGGTCTCAGTCAGGTGTTCGATACCGATGAAGGTGTTCTGGGCTGTGCTGACCCGGATCAATTCGTCGAGCTTCGCCTGGATCGCGGCGCCATCGCGGTTCTGGGTGTTCTGGATGAGAAACACCATCAGGAAGGTGACGACCGTCGTGCCGGTGTTGATGACGAGCTGCCAGGTGTCCGAAAAGCCGAACATCGGCCCGCTTGCCGCCCAGACGACGATGATCAGGAAACAGACGGCAAACGTCGGCGGCAGGCCGGCAAAATGGGCGACGTTGTTGGCGATCCTGGTGAAAAGCTTCTCAATCATTCAAACTCCCTCAACAGCCGGGCGACGAACCCGGACGGAAGCCGAGTTCATTGTGTCTGCAGAAACAGTTGGCAGCCGCTCCTGGTTCCCTCGTGGCGGAAGGTCGCGGGTACATTGTTGGAGGAGCAGATCGCGCAGGCCGTCGGACCGCTTGCAGATGCGCCCGAAGTCAGGCGGCGCCGTTTTCCCAGCGGTCGAGGAAAGCCTCGATGGGCAAGGCCTGCATGTCGGGGACTGCCCTGGCCAGTTTCTCGAGCGGCCAGTCCCACCAGGCAAGACGTTCGATCCGGGCCGCAGTTCCCGCGCTGAAGCGCTGCCGCAATGGCCTGGCCGGAACGCCGGCGACGATTGCATAGGCCGGCAGGTCTCGCGTCACCACCGCATTGGCACCGACGATCGCGCCGTTGCCGATCACTATGCCAGGCATGATCACGGCGCCATGGCCGATCCAGACATCATGGCCGATGCTGACGGCTCTCGCCCGCCGCCGGTCGCGGAATGCCTGATCGACACCCAGCCAGCGGAAGTACTCGTTGGGCCGATAGCTGATTTTGTGCTGCGTCAGCCGCTCGACCGGATGCTCCAGCGCATTGATGCGGCTGTTGGCGGCGATCGAGCAGAATTTGCCGATCGTCGTATAGATCGCCTCGGCGTGGCGCTCGAAGTAGGAGAAGTCGCCGACCGTCACCTCGCGCAGGATGACCCGCTCCCCGATCGACGCGTGGCGTCCAAGCTTGCACGCCTTCAGCTCCGCCGTCGGATGGATGCGCGGCTCGGGATCTTTCAGGACAAGGTGTTCGGGACGGTCCATGCGCGCGCTTTACGCCCGCGCGCATAGTCTCGCAAGCCGAGTGCAGCGCCGCGCATCAGTTTGGACGCGCCAAGGACCCTGTAGCACCTTAAGTCTCTATTTCGGCTTGCCGCTGGTCCACACCACGTTCTGGCCGTAGAGCGGCACGGTGGTGACCGACATTTTTGCCGAGCCATCCTGCACCTGGCGTGAATGCGACAGGTAGATCAGCGTCTCGTTGGCCTTGTCGTAGATACGGTTCACCACCTGCTTTTTCCAGATCAGGCTGATGCCTTGCTTGAACACCTCCTCGCCGGCCTCGCTCATGTCGATGTCGCCAATGGTGATCGGCCCGGTCTGGCGGCAGGAGATCGAGGAATCGGACGGGTCCTCGAACCAGTTGCCTTTCTGCAGGCGGTCGATCACGCCACGGTCGAAATAGGAGACGTGGCAGGTCACGCCCTCGACCTTCGGATCCTTGATCGCCTCGACGATGATATCGTTGCCGAGCCAATCGACGCCGACCTTGCCGACTTCCTCGGCGGCGGCCGCGCCGGCGCCAATGACAAGGCATGCGGCTAACGCGCCGCCAATCAGTCTTCGCAAAGAGGCCTCCTGCGGTTCAAATTTTGCCGACCTCAGGTGGGACGAACGGCAGCGCTTTGCAAGCAGATCGCCTCCCACAGGATTGCCGGTTGCGGCAACGCGACATCTTTGCGTCGGCGCGACCGAACCGCTAAGAGTGTTCGCCAAGCCAGGGCCTTCACGGCGCCAACCCGGCGCCCGATGGAATAACGACGGACTTTCACTGATGATGCGTTCAATTCTGGTCGGTATTCTCGTCCTGATGGCCGCCGGAATCGGCTGGCTCACCTTCGACTGGTACCGCGGACATTATGGCGGCGAGCCGTTCGGAGCACCGTTCACGCTGGTCGACCAGAAGGGCGCGCCGGTCACCGAAGCCGCGTTTCGTGGCCACCCCAGCGTCGTCTTCTTCGGCTTCACGCACTGTCCGGAAGTCTGCCCGACCACGCTTTTCGAGTTGGCCGGCTGGCTGAAGACGATGGGCGACGACGGCAAGAACCTGCGTGCCTATTTCGTTACGGTCGACCCGGAGCGCGATACGCCCGAAATCATGAACACCTATGTCAGCAATTTCTCCGATCGCATCCTCGGCATATCAGGCGATCCCGACAAGGTCCACGCCATGGCCAAGTCCTTCGGCATCTACTGGAAGAAAGTCGACACGAACGACGGCGACTACACGATGGACCACACTGCTTCGGTGCTGCTGCTCAACGCCAAGGGCGATTTCGCCGGCACCATTGCCTATGGCGAAAGCCCGGATGCCGCCATCGCCAAGCTCAAACGGCTGGCGGCGGAAGGTTGACACATCCGGTAATGACGCAGACGCGTTTGTATTTCACCGCGGGCAAGATCGAGGCTGACCGCATCTTCGCGGCGCTCGGTGCGGCATTCGACGATGAGGGCCTGCCGATTGCGGTGCTCGAGGTCGACGAGGACCGCGACATCCACGAAGTATCGCTCTATGCCGACGACGACGTTGATGCGGTCGAGGCGCGGCTTAGGGACATCCTTGCCGGACTGTCGCTGTCGAAACCGATAGCGCGCGAAGCGCTGCCCGACATCGACTGGGTGGCGCGCTCGCTGGAGGGATTGAAGCCGGTGCGGGCCGGGCGCTTCTTCGTCCATGGCGCGCATGACCGCAGGAAGCGCCACAGCGGCGAGCTCGCCATCGAGATCGAGGCCGGCCTTGCCTTCGGTACCGGCCATCACGGCACCACCGCCGGCTGCCTCGAAATGCTGGAGCAGGTCATACAGCGCGAGCATCCGCGCAACGCGCTCGACCTTGGCACTGGCAGCGCGGTGCTCGCCATCGCGGTGGCCAAGCTCGCGCATGTTCCGGTGCTGGCGACCGACATCGACCCGGTCGCCGTCAAGGTGGCCGCCGCCAATGCGCGGCTGAACCAGGTCAAGGGGCTCATTGAAACGGTGGCGGCGCCCGGTTTTCATCATCCGATCTTTGCCGCGCGTGCGCCCTTCGACCTGATCGTCGCCAACATATTGGCGCGGCCGCTGATGCGTCTGGCTCCGCAAATGGCCGGACATATCGCGCTCGGTGGCTCGATCGTTTTGTCGGGCATCCTCGAGCGCCAGCGCGATGCGGTAATCGCGGCCTATGTCGGCCAGAAATTCCGGCACGTCCGCACCTTGCACCGCGAGGGCTGGGTGACGATTCACCTCAAGCGCTGAGGCGCAGCGCCTTCAACGCAAGCCGGAATCAGCTCGGACCTAGCGCGAGTTCGCCGCTTTCTTCAGCTGTTCGCGATCGTAGCCGTGAGCTTTCAGCGTTTCGTCGTCAAAGCCAAGCAGAACGCCGCTCACATACCGGCTCGCCTCGCGCTGGCGAGCTTCGATCAGCGCTTTCACAGCGTTTCTGAAAAATCCGCGTCTAGGTGAAATCGTGGACATGACGGTCTCCTTTGCAGGGCAATAGGACTCTTTCCTCCACGTGAAGAAGGTAAGCCTTGCTGACGCTTTTTGAAATCGCCGATTCTGCATGGCCTCCATGCGCAAAGAGACACGCAGCAACCGGGAATGATCGTTCCGAAAATCGATTCCGATTTTCGAGGTCATGCGCTACGGTCGCGCCAGCATTCGAGGAGAGCCGACATGTTCCAGACCTTCGATTCCGCCGGCGATCCGGCCGTTGGCAAGCCGCGCGTAGCAATGCTGCGCCAATGGTTGGCGGCGAACGGGCTGGATGGCTTCATTGTGCCCCGTGCCGACGAGCACCAGGGCGAATATGTCGCCGATCGCTCGGCACGGCTGAAATGGCTGACCGGCTTCAGCGGCTCGGCCGGCGTCGCCATTGTGCTTGGCGAGCGCGCCGTCATGTTTGTCGACGGGCGCTACACGCTGCAGGTGCGCCAGGAGGTCGATCTCGACATCTTTTCGATCGAGAGCCTTGTCGACAACCCGCCGGCCAACTGGATCAACGACAATCTCGGCAAGGGCGTGCGGTTGGGCTTCGATCCGTGGCTCCATACGATCAGTGACGTCAAGGCGCTGAAGGCCTCGGCCGAGAAATCAGGCGCGATACTGGTGCCGCTCGAAGAGAATCCAATCGACGCCATTTGGCAGGACCAGCCCGGGCCGCCACTGGCGCCGGTCGAGATCCACCCGATCGGCTTTGCCGGCGAACTGGCCAAGGACAAGCTGGTGCGGCTGGCGGCGGCCACCGAGAAGGACGGCGCCACCCATGCCGTGCTGACCGACCCCTCCTCCATTGCCTGGGCCTTCGACATCCGCGGCGGCGACGTACCGCACACACCGCTGGCGCTCGGCTTTGCCGTGCTCGCCGCCGACGGCTCGCATCTGCTTTTCATGGACCAGCGCAAGTTTTCGCGCACCGTCGCGGCCTACCTGACGCAGCTCGCCGAATTGCACGAACCAGGTGAATTCGAATCGGCAATCGTCACCCGGGCCAAGGGCGGCGCAAAGATCGCGCTGGACCCGGTTCTCGCGGCGGACAAGCTCAGAATGCTGGTCGAGGATAATGGCGGCACCGTCATTGCCACGGCCGATCCGGCCCGCATTCCACGCGCAACAAAGAACAAAGCTGAGATCGCCGGCGCACGCGCCGCACATCGCCGCGACGGCGCCGCGGTCGCCAAGCTGCTGTGCTGGCTCGACCGCCAGAAGCCCGGCACGCTCGACGAAATCGCCGTTGTGACCAGGCTTGAGGAGACGCGCCGTCAGACCGGCGAAGAAACGCAGATGCCGCTGCGCGACGTATCGTTCGATACCATCTCCGGCGCTGGTCCTAACGGCGCCATCATGCACTACCGCGTCTCCCGCGCCACCAATCGCAAGGTGGGGGATGGCGAACTGTTCCTGCTCGATTCCGGCGGGCAGTACCAGGACGGCACCACCGACATTACCCGCACGGTTCCGATTGGCGCGCCAACCGAGGAGATGCGCGAGCGCTTCACGCTGGTGCTGAAAGGCATGATCGGCATCTCCATGCTGCGCTTCCCCCAGGGCACGCGCGGCTCCGAAATCGATGCAGTGGCGCGCCTGGCGCTATGGAGACACGGCTGCGATTTCGCCCATGGCACTGGGCACGGTGTCGGCTCCTATCTTGCCGTGCATGAGGGCCCGCAGCGTATCGCCAAGACCGGTACCGAAAAGCTGCTGGCCGGCATGATCCTCTCCAACGAGCCCGGCTATTACAAGGAAGGTTCCTACGGCATCCGCATCGAGAACTTGATTCTGGTGACACCGGCCGAGGCAATCGAGGGCGGCGACATCGCCATGCACGGCTTCGAGACGCTGACGCTGGCTCCGATCGACAAGCGGCTGATCCGGTCGGACCTTTTAACCCGCGACGAGTTGCATTGGCTTGACGAATACCATGCCCGCGTACTGGCCGAGATCGGACCGATGCTCGACGGCGAGACGCTGGCCTGGCTGGAAAAAGCAACCGCCCCGCTGCCGCACGACCTCAAGCAATAGCGCCGGCGGCAACGCCGGTTGGCAGGCTTTGCTCCGCAAGCAGTCCCTGCAAAGCGGTGACGTTGGGAGAACCGGCTCCCTTGCGCCAGAACAACACCGTGACGGCGTTGTCTTCGTCAGAGGGCAGTTCGTGCAGCTTTAGCCAGCGGCTTTCCGGGAAACCCGAAAGCACGCTTTTCGGCATCAGCGCTATGCCCATGCCAGCCACCACGCAACCAAGGATGGCATGGTATGAACCAAGCTCGATGGTTTTCTCGGCCATGAACCCTCTGCGCGCATACCATTGTTCCAGCCGCTTGCGGTGCGGACAGCCGTGCTCGAAGGCTATCATGGTTTTGGGCATGTCCAGGTGGTCTTCGACCGAAACGCGCGATGCCGCCGAGACAATGACCAGCTGCTCGTGGAATGCGGGCAGCTTTTCGAACGGAACGTCAGCGATCGGCTCGGCTGCGAACGCTGCATCGAGTTCGCCGGCAAGCATGGCGGTCGCGAGAACCTGCGGATTGCCGGTGCGCAACTGGATTTCCACTTCGGGATAACGTGCGTGATAATCGGCGAGCAGACTTGGAAGCCGTGCCGCGGCGGTGCTCTCCATAGCACCTAGGCGAAGCGTGCCGCGCGGGCGTGGATCGAGCATCGCCGTTCGCGCCTCCTCCGCAAGCGCCAGCAGCCGATCCGCATAGCCGACCAATTTGTGACCGGCCGGCGATACGTGCAGGCGCTTGCCCTCCCGGATAAACAGCTGCACGCCGAGATCCTCCTCGAGCTGCCGGATGCGTGTGGTCACGTTCGACTGCACGCGAAACAGTTTTTCCGCCGCCCTGGTGATTCCGCCCTCACGCACCACCGTGCGGAAGATGCGCAGATCGGTCAAATCCATACATCTCTCCTGGAGAACATAACGATCTTAATTATTCATTTTAACTGATTATGCCTTTCCCGTAAATCGCCGGTGTAGCTGCCGATCAACACGGCAAACCAGGGGAGATGGAAATGTCGCGTGAGCCCTTCGGCATCCAGCCGATCGATCTAAGCGCATTGACGCCGAAGCAGCGCGAAGCACTCTATAGCGACGCCGTGCGTTGCGCCCACCAGGAGAGAGCGGAGGCGATCCGGCTGAGCCTGTCGCGGGTCGGCGCGGCAATAGTCGCTGCGGTAAAGCGCATGTGTGCTCTCGCCGCCAAGGCAAAAGTCGATCAGCCGACGAGCTGCCGCGCGAGGATCAGCACGGCAGCACCCGCCAGGAACATCGCCATCAGGCCGCCGCGCAGTGAGACAAGGCCGGCGACGATCAAGGCTGCCCATTCCGCCGACCCGGCGCTGAGCGCCGCCGGCGCCACCAGCGTGGTCAGCACCGCCGCCGGCACGGCGTTCAGCCCGGCTTCGACGCGCGGATGGATATGGTCGAAGCGTGAGATCACCAGATGACCGCCGATGCGGGTCAGATAGGTTGCGATCGAAGCGGCGATGATGATCCACAAGGTCGTGCTCATGGCCGTGCCTCCACGCCGCTGTGGCGGGGCGGCAGGATGACGGCGAGCAGCACGCCGGCCAGCGCGCCGATGGAGACATGCCAGGGCGAGCCGACCGTTTTGTATGCAATGATGGAGGCGGCAGCGCTGGCGACGACCACCGGCAGCCACAGCGGCCGCTTACGGAAGCTCATGACCAGGCCGAGAAAATAGATCGGCAGCAGGAAGTCGATGCCCAGCGCGTGGGTGTCGGGAATAAGCTTGCCGAACATCGCGCCGAGCGCGCTTTCAATCACCCAGAACACATAGACCGGCAGCCCAAGCCCCATATACCAGGTAAACCCGACGGTCTCGCCGGCCTCCGCCTTGCGCTCGGCCACCGCGAACTGCGGATCGGTCAGCACAAAATAGCCTATCGCCTGCTGCACCAGCGGCCAATGCGCAATGCGCCGGCCGATGCCAGCCGAATAGAGGACATGGCGAAAATTCACCGCGAAGATCGACAGCACGATCAGCCACGGCGCGACATGCTGGCCGAACAGCTCGATGCCCACCATCTGGCTGGCGCCGCCGAACACCGTTGCGCTCATCAGGAACGCTTCGAGCACGGAAAACCCGTTGTCGACGGCGAGCGCCCCGAATAGTAATGCAAACGGCGCCGACGCCACCACGACGGGCATGCTGAGCCGCACGCCGTCCCAGAAATCGCTTTTCGCTCCGTTTTCGGAGATTGCTTCCGCCGACATCGATCGCTCCTTGGGAACGGCCGTATGTAGAGAGAGCGGCCCGGCTTGTCACACCAATTTGCTTGAGGCAAACGATCAGCGGAAATGATGGCTGAAGCGTCGCGGCAAGCTCCCTTCCGAGCCTAGCGCGGCGAAGCCTTGCCTTCGATCGCCCTGCCCCAGTCGAGCAGCGGTTTTGCCCGCATGGCGAAGTCGACAAGCTCGTCGACCAATCCAGCTCCGTAGATATCCGCCGGCTCGATTGCGTGCCGGACGGCAAAATGCCGGTTGCGGATCGCGGCAGCGAGATCGGGCTCGGCGATATGCTCGAAGCCGCGCGGCGTGCGCTTCATGCAGCCGTCCGGGTCGAACTCGAGGCCGTTCTTCTTCAGCGCCGCAACGAGGCTGCGGAATTCAGCGGACCGCTTCGCGATCGCGTTGCGCAGCGCCAGCAATAGCTCCGGTCCGGGCTGCCACCAGGCAACGGCGGCAAAGCAGCGCTCCAGCCCGATATGGACGTAAAACACGCCCTGTTCCATCTTGGTGCCGTCGGGCGAAAGGATCGCCGACAAATGCCGGTTATAAGGCCGTTTGTCCTTGGCGAAACGCACGTCGCGGTTAATCCGGAACAGCGACTTCTTGCGGTCGCCGCGCAGGCCGAGCCCCGCGGCCGTGAAGCGCTCGGAGAGCGTCTCGACCAGATCGCCGAAGGGATCGCGCAGGTCGCGCTCGAAAAGGTCGCGGTTTTCCAAAAACCACTCCCGGCTCTGATGAAAATCCAGCGCCTTGAGGAAGGGAATGGCCTTTTGCCCAAAACCGTTGAACGCAGCCGCCATCACCCGCCCTTGCCAATCCGCTGCAGCCAGGTGTCTTCGTCGATCACCTCGATGCCGAATTTGGTCGCCTCCTTCAGCTTGGAACCGGCGCCTGGCCCTGCCACCAGGAGATCGGTCTTCGCGGAAACCGAGCCGGCGACCTTCGCGCCGAGACGTTCAGCCATCGCCTTGGCCTCCGGGCGCGTCATCTTTTCCAGCGTGCCTGTAAACACGATTGTCTTGCCGGCGACCGCACTATTGGCTGAGACGTTCACAATGTACGGCTTCGGGTGGATCTGTGTGAGCAGCGCTTCAAGCACGGCGTCGTTGCGTTCATTGCCGAAGAAATCGCGAAGGGCGCCTATCACCGTATCGCCGATGCCGTTGATCGAAGGAAAAACGGTGTGTGGATCGGCTGCCGCTGCCGTCTCCTTGCCAATGCGGATCAACTCCTCGATCGTCGAGAAGGTTCGGGCAAGCACAGCGGCCGTCGTTTCGCCGATATGGCGGATGCCCAGCGCGAAGATGAAGCGATCGAGTTCGGGTTCGCGGCGGGCGTCGATGGCAGCGAAGAGCTTGTCGAGGCCGTCATAGTTGCGTTCCTCGACGCTGCGTACATTCTTGCGCGTTTTGCCCGATGCGGCCTCGCGCTGCCTGGCCTGCTCCTCCCGTCGCTCCGCCAGCGCCTTGGTGACGGCGGGACGGCGGTCCCGGAGAGTGAAGATATCGGCGGCTGTCTTGACCAACCCGGCATTGAAGAACAGATCTATGTTTTCGGCGCCCAGGCCTTCGATATCCATGGCGCCGCGCGACACAAAGTGGCGCAATCCTTCGACGGCCTGCGCAGGACAGATCAGTTCGCCGGTGCAACGTCGCCGGGAATCTTCCTTGCCGGTCTTCTCGTTGATCTCGCGCGTTGCCGGCGAGCCGCAGATCGGACAGTTGTGCGGGAATTCGTAGGGCACGGCATCTGGCGGACGCTTGTCGGCTACTACGCTGACGATCTGCGGAATGACGTCCCCTGCCCGCTGGATGACCACCGTGTCGCCGATACGCACATCATAGCCGTCGCGGATCGGCTGGCCGTTGCTGTCAAGACCCTTGATGTAGTCTTCGTTGTGAAGCGTGACATTTTCGACCACGACGCCGCCGACCGTGACGGGCGCAAGCCGGGCAACGGGCGCCAGCGTACCGGTACGGCCCACCTGAATGTCGATCCTGAGCACGGTTGTCATCGCCTGTTCGGCCGGAAATTTGTGGGCGACGGCCCAGCGTGGTTCGCCAGTGACGAAACCCCATCTGCGCTGCAATTCCAGCTGGTCGACCTTGTAGACGACGCCGTCGATGTCGTAGCCCAGCGATGAGCGCTGGGCCTCGATTAGGTGATAGTGCGCGACCAGTTCCTCGACCGATCTTGCCCGGACCATCAGCGGGCTGACCTTGAATCCCCACTCCGCGAATTTTTGCACGGAATCGTATTGGGTCGGAGCTGGATCCTTTGAAGTATAGCCCCAGGCGTAGGCAAAGAATTTGAGGTTGCGGCTGGCGGTAACGGACGGGTCCTTCTGGCGCAGCGATCCAGCCGCCGTGTTACGCGGATTGACGTAATCCTGGCCACCTATCGCCGCCGAACGCTGCTTCAGCGCCTCGAATTCCGCGTAGGTCATATAGACCTCACCGCGTATTTCGATGACCTCGGGCCAGTCCGATCCCTTCAAGGTCTTGGGAATATCGGCGATGGTCTTGAGATTGGCGGTGATATCCTCGCCGACGACGCCGTCGCCGCGCGTTGCTCCCTGCACGAACACACCGCCTTCATATCGCAGGGAAGCCGATAGCCCGTCGATCTTCGGCTCCGCCGTGAAGGCGATGTTCAGATCCTTGTCGCGGTCAAAGAATCGCCGGCCCCGTTCTATGAAGTCCGCGACGTCCTGGTCGGTATAGGCCTTGGCAAGGCTGAGCATCGGCACCGCGTGGCGCACCTTGGCAAAACCTTCCGCCGGCGGCGCGCCGACCCTGCGTGAGGGCGAATCCTCGCGCACAAGATGCGGGAACCGCTGCTCGATGGCGAGGTTGCGCCGCGTCAGCGCGTCATATTCCGCATCCGTGATTATCGGCGCGTCCTCGCCATGGTAGCGCCGGTCGTGCTCGGCGATCTCCTGCGCCAACCGCTTCAACTCGCTTGCCGCCTCGCTTTCGCTGAGCGAATCGACTGGTTTTTCGTCCATGCACTGCTCCCTCCACGGTGGCGCGACACAATAGAACAGGATTCTCTCATGAGGGAGAGACCAGACACGGAAAATCATTCCTGAACAGCAGGATGGAGCCATACCCTGACTCAGGTCGCGAGCGCCGAAAACGAACTCGCCTGGAGCAATTCCAGGAAAAGTGTGAAACGGTTTTCCGTCCGGAATTGCGCAAACAAAGAGGTAGAGCGGTTCGGCGTTTCCGTGAAACGATAAACCGCTCTAGGCTGCAGCGGTGTTCTCCCGCAGCAGCCGCTCGGCCGCCGCGCGCGCCTCGTCGGTGATGGTGGCGCCGGCGAGCATGCGTGCGATCTCTTCCTGCCGCGCCACCCGGTCCATCTCGGCGATGCCGGTCGAGACCCGGTCGGCCCCGCCTGATTTGGAGATCAGGAAATGAGTCGCCGCGCGCGCCGCCACTTGCGGTGCATGCGTGACCGAAAGCACCTGCACGCGGTTTGCCAGCCGCGCCAGCCGCTGGCCGATGGCGTCGGCAACCGCACCGCCGACGCCGGTGTCAATCTCATCAAAGACCAAGGTCGGCGCCGAGCCCCGGTCAGCGAGTGCTACCTTCAACGCCAGCAGGAAGCGCGAAAGCTCGCCGCCGGAAGCGACCTTCATCATCGGGCCGGGCCTGGTGCCGGGATTGGTGCGCACCCAGAACTCGACCTGATCGATGCCTTCTTCCATGCGGCTCTCGGCATCGCTTGCGATCTCGACGATGAACTCGGCCCGTTCGAGCTTCAGCGCCGGCAGTTCGGTCATCACCGCCTTGGTCAGCCCGACGGCCGCCGCATGGCGAGGCGACGACAGCTGGGCCGCCGTAATGTCATAGGCCTGGCGCGCCGCCGCAGCCTGTTTCTCCAGCGCATGCAAGCGCTCTTCGCCGGCGTCGAGATCGGCAAGGTCGGCAGCCATGGTGTCACGCAATTGTGCCAGGTCGTCGACGGCGACGCTGTGCTTGCGCGAGGCGGCACGCAGCGAAAACAGCCGCTCCTCAGCCTTCTCCAGCCGCTGCGGATCATATTCGGTGGCGCGAAGTGCTGCTTCCACGCCCGACTGCGCCGCGTCGAGCGAAAGCATCGCCTCGTCGAGCGATTTGACGACATCCTCGAGCAGCCCGGGCGCTTCGGTCACCTTGCGCTGCAGCCGCCTGAGCAGGCTGGCCAGTTGCGGCAAGGGCGAGGACGGCCCCGAGAGCACATCCTGGGCGTCGTGGATTTCCGAGGCGATCTTTTCCGCTCGCATCATCGCGGCGCGCAGTTCGGCCAGCTCCGTCTCTTCGCCCGGCTGCGGATCGAGCCTGGTCAATTCGGCGACCGCTGCACGCAGATAATCGGCCTCGCGGGCAGCTGCCTCGACTTTGGCCCGGTGCCGTGAAAATTCCTGCTCGCAGGTACGCCAATGCCGCCACGCCTCGCCGGTTGCCCGAGCAGCGCCGAGATGGCCACCGAAACTGTCGAGCAACTCGCGATGGGCGCCGGGATCGACCAAAGCGCGCTCGTCATGCTGGCCGTGGATCTCGACCAGCGCACGGCCGATGTCGCGCATCAGCGTCACGCTGGACGGCTGGTCGTTGACGAAAACGCGCGTGCGGCCGTCAGCCGTCTGGACGCGGCGCAGGATGATGTCGCCGTTGTCCTCGATGGCATTCTCGGCAAGCAGCATGCGAGCCGCGTGGTTGCGCGGCACGTCGAACACGGCGATGATCTGGCCTTGTGCCGCGCCATGCCGCACCAACGAGGCGTCGCCGCGGGCGCCAAGCGCCAGCGACAAGGCGTCGAGCAGGATGGACTTTCCGGCGCCGGTTTCGCCGGTCAGCACCGAAAGGCCGGACGAGAAGTCGATGTCCAGCTTCTCGATCAGAACGATATCGCGGATCGACAGCCTGGAGAGCATGGTAACGCGCCGCTCAGGCGCCGGTGATCAGCTTCCCGGCCTTGGAGATCCACGATCCGGCATTCTCGCGCGGCTCGAGCCCACCACTCTGCAGGAGCTTGTAGGAGTCCTTGTACCACTGGCTGTCGGGATAGTTGGTGCCGAGCACGGCCGCAGCGGTCTGCGCTTCCGACGTCAGCCCCATCGCATAGTAGCTCTCGGTCAGACGCGCCAGCGCCTCCTCGACATGACGTGTGTTCGAATAGTTCTCCACCACGTTGCGGAACCGTTTGACGGCCGCGATGTATTCGCGGCGCTCGAGATAATAGCGGCCGATCTGCATCTCTTTGCCGGCGAGCTGATCGTTGGCGAAGCGGATCTTCTCCTTGGCGTCGTCGGCATATTCGGACGTGGGCCAGCGCGTCACGAGGTCCTGCATCGTCTGCACGGTAAGACGCGCTTCCTTCTGGTCCTGGGTGACGTCCTTGATCTGGCGGTAGTAGCTCAGCCCGATAATATACTGGGCATAGGCCGCATCGTCGGTCGACGGGTACAGGGTCAGGTAGCGCTTGGCCGAACCGATCGCCTCGTCGTAATTGCCCTGACGGTAGTCGGCAAAGGCACCCATCACCATCGATTTGCGGGCGAATTCGGAATAGGGATGCTGGCGGTCGACAGCATCGAATTTGCGGCTTGCCTCCTGCAGTCGCCCGGCATTCAGATTGGCGAGACCCTGATTGTAGAGCACGTCGGCCGGCTCGGTCTGATCGACATAGGTCGACAGATCGACGTCCTTCTCGGACGACATGCAGGCCGACAGAAACAGCGATGGAACGACCACCGAAAGCGCCAGGAAAACAGCCCGCCGCAGCGCCTTCGATTGACCAACTCGCTTGAAAAACATGTTTGGATTCCGCCCTTTCGGCGTCATTTCAGTCGACGGCAGCAGCCATAAACCATAATTGCCTTGCCCGGCAACGCTATCCCCGGCCAATCGCACATTTTTGTGGCGGTTTGGCGCCACCTGGAAAGCTGTGTAATTTGGCCGGCCGGTGATGCATCCATGCAACACAGCTGATCGCGATAAGAGCCGCAAAAACGTTAAGAATCAGATCATCCAGGGCGCATAGAGGGGTGCGTTGACGGCGCTCATCTCGGCGGTACGCCCGCGCTCGCGGCGCGTCGTCTCAACGATCTCGAAAGCCGAACGGTCGGACAAGAGACGGCGCAGCGCTGCTGCGTTCAGCCTGTGGCCGCCACGATAGGAGCGGAAGCAGCCGATGAACCGGGCACCGGCGAGCGCCAGGTCGCCCATCGCATCCATCGTCTTGTGGCGCGCGAACTCGTTGGGATAGCGCAGGCCTCCCATGTTGATCACGCGGTTGTCGTCGCCGATCACCAGGGAGTTTTCCAAAGACGAGCCGAGCGCATAGCCTGCCGCCCACAGCCGCTCGACGTCCTTCATGAAACCGAAAGTGCGGGCCCGCGCGACGTCGCGGCGGAAAATGTCAGCGTTCATGTCGGATGCAAAAAGCTGGCGCCCGATCGCCGGGCTTTCGAAATCGATCTCGATCTCGAAGCGCGTGCCGTCATAGGGCCTGAACTCCGCCCAGCAGGCGCCGTTCTCGATGCGAACCGGCTTGACCACCCTGATGTAGCGACGCTTGACCGGCAGCGTTTCGATGCCTGCCTGGTCAATGGCCTCGACGAACATCACTGCGCTGCCGTCGAGGATAGGCACCTCATGGCCGTCGATTTCGATGACGAGATTGTCGATTCCAAGCCCGAAAAGCGTCGCCATCAGATGCTCGACCGTGGCAATGTGCTCGCCATGCGGATCGCCAAGCATGGTGCAGAGATCGGTGGCGCCGACCTCGGAGACGAGCGCGCGAAATTCGTGGCTTCCGCTTGCATTCGAGAGCTGGAAGACGACACCCGTATCGGCATCCGCCGGCAGGAAATGGACGGTGACCGGATTGCCACTGTGAACGCCGATGCCAGTCAGCGTCGCGCGCGATTTAAGTGTCGTCTGATAGTCGTGCAAAACAATCCCCATAGCCCACGCTGCCTAGGTCCGCTTCATCTGCCCTGAGGGCGCGGCTCTTGATTGATCGGCAGGCAGGGCCACTTCCCCGAGACTCCCAGCAAACCGACTTTGGTCGGTGGCGAAGATAATGGTCCCGCGGGGAGTCTCCAAATCACGGTTTCTTACTCTTTGTAACTGCGGTCCAGCGCGGGATTGCCCCATAAGTCCTTGTTTTACAATCACTTTTAAAGTTAACAGGCGAACAGTTTCCTGCTCGCCTGTTAATAACTGTTACGAACCGTTAACAGATCAATTGGCCTGTCGGCGCAGGAAGGCGGGAATCTCCAACTGATCGTCTTCCTGGACAGCCCGGCTCTGCGGCGTCAGTCGGCCCTGCTCGTCCAGCTGGCCGCGGCGCGGCGCGTAAAGCTGCGGATCCTGGCTGGCAAGGCGGCGCACTTCCGCCGGCGCCTGGCGCAGTTTCGGTTCGCGAGGCTGCGCCGGCTGCAGCCTTGCAGGCTCCTCTTCGCGGCGGGTCAAGCCGTTGGTCAGGCGCTTGAGCAAGCCCATCGGGCCGCTGTTTTCGTGGTCGGCCGGGCGCGCCTTGGCTTCCACTTCGGCCTTCACCTGCGGCGGGAAATCCTCGACCCGCGGCATGCGCTGGGGTGCTGCGGCAACCGGCTGCGGCATTTCACGATGCGGAGCAGGCTGCATCGCTTGCTGAACCGCTGGCTGCATCATCGGCTGCGGCTGAGCCGGAGGCGCCTGGAAGATCTTGCTCTGCGGACGGAAGTCTTCCGCATGCGCGACCGGTGCCGGGCGGGCCTGCGCCATCGCTGCCGCATTCGCCTCGGCGAGCTGAATGGCCTCGGCGACCGGATCGGCAGCACGTGGTTCATAGATCGGCTGCTGGACAGGCGCCGGGCGCATTTCCGTGACCTGAGCCGCCGGGCGGCTGACCGGCTTCGGCGGAGCCGTGCGGATGGCGATCGGCGCGGCAGCGATTTCGGCCGCCGATTTGTCGATGCCGGTGGCGACCACCGACACGCGGATAACGCCTTCGAGTTCCTCGTCGAAAGTGGCGCCCAGAATGATATTGGCATCCTGGTCGACCTCTTCGCGAATGCGGGTTGCCGCCTCATCGACTTCGAACAGGGTCAGGTCGCGGCCGCCGGTGATCGAGATCAGCAGGCCCTTGGCGCCCTTCATCGAGGTCTCGTCGAGCAGCGGGTTGGCGATGGCGGCTTCCGCCGCGGCCATTGCACGGCCCTCGCCCGAAGCCTCGCCAGTCCCCATCATCGCCTTGCCCATTTCGCGCATGACCGAGCGGACGTCGGCGAAGTCGAGATTGATCAGGCCTTCCTTGACCATCAGGTCGGTAATGCAGGCAACGCCCGAATAGAGCACCTGGTCGGCCATGGCGAAGGCATCGGCGAAGGTGGTCTTGTCATTGGCCAGCCGGAACAGGTTCTGGTTGGGAATGACGATCAGGGTATCGACGCATTTCTGCAGTTCCTCGATACCCATGTCGGCCGTCTTCATGCGGCGCTGGCCTTCGAAGTGGAACGGCTTGGTGACGACGCCGACGGTAAGGATACCCTTTTCGCGGGCAGCGCGGGCAACGACGGGAGCCGCCCCGGTGCCGGTGCCGCCGCCCATGCCGGCAGTGACGAAGCACATATGCGTGTTGGAGAGATGATCGATGATCTCGTCGATGCACTCTTCCGCCGCCGCGCGCCCGACTTCAGGCTGCGATCCGGCGCCGAGACCCTCGGTGACATGCGCGCCGAGCTGGATCAGCCGCTCGGCCTTCGACATCGTCAGTGCCTGTGCGTCGGTGTTGGCCACCACGAACTCGACGCCGCGCAAGCCGGCGGTGATCATGTTGTTGACGGCATTGCCGCCGCCGCCGCCGACACCGAACACGGTGATGCGCGGCTTGAGCTCGGTGATGTCCGGCTTCTGCAGATTGATGGTCATTGTCTTCGTCCTTTGCCTTTCCCGCCGCTTCGCCGCCGCGGCCGCCTATGGGGCTGTCCCCGTCAAATTAAAAACTGTCTCTCAACCACTGACTCATTCGATGCAGTTTTCCGCCTGTTCCGGTCATCCGAAGACCGGAAATTCCCTTCGCCGGGCGGCTCTCGAAGCTCGCCATCTGCGGGTAGATCAGAAGCCCGACGGGCGTCGAAAAAGCCGGCCCCTTGGCCGCCTCGGGCAGGCCTGCCACGCCAAGCGGGCGTCCGATGCGCACATTGCGGCCGAGAATGCGGCGTGCTGCTTCGGGCAGGCCGGCAAGCTGGCTGGCACCGCCGGTCAGCACCACACGCTTGCCGACGGCGTTGCCGTAGCCGGATTTGTTCAGCCGGTCGCGCAACAATTCCAGCGTCTCGTCGATGCGGGCGCGGATGATGCGCGTCATCACCGAGCGCGGGATCTGCAACGGCACCTCGCCGTCCTCGCCGATCGGATGGATGGAAACCAGGTCGCGGTCGTCGGCACTGCCAGGCAGCGCCGAGCCATGCATCACTTTCAGCCTTTCGGCGGCATCGAGCGAGGTCGACAGGCCCTTGGCCATATCCAGCGTGACGTGGTTGCCGCCGATCGCGATGGCATCGCCATGGACGAACTTGCCTTCCGAAAACACCGAGATCGTCGTCGTGCCGCCGCCCATGTCGATGCAGGCCGCGCCCATTTCGAGCTCGTCGTCGACCAGCGCAGCAAGCCCACTGGCATAGGGCGTCGCCACCATGCGTTCGACCGACAGATGCGAGCGGTTGATGCAGAGCTCCAGATTGCGCAAGGGCGCTGCGTCGCCTGTCAGCACGTGCATGTCGACGCCAAGCTGGTCGCCAACCATGCCGCGCGGATCGCGCACACCGCGCTCGGCATCCAGCGAAAAGGCTACGGGAAGCGAATGGATCACCTCGCGCTCGGCCCGCAACGCCTGCTTGGCGCCGGCGGCAAGCACCCGCTTGATGTCGGCCTCGTCGGCCTCATGGCCGCCGAGATTGATGGTGGCCGAAAAAGCCTCGCTCTTCAGCCGGCCGGCAGTCATGTTGACGATCAGCGAATCGACCGTCAGTCCCGCCATGCGTTCGGCGGCGTCGACGGCAAGACGGATGGCGTGCTCGGCACGGTCGAGATCGATGACGACGCCCGATTTCACGCCTTGCGATTTCTGGTGGCCGATGCCGATCACCTGGACGCGATGCGAGCGGCCGCGCAGCAGCTTGCCATCGTCGCGCGGCTTGAGTTTGGCCACCACGCAGCAGACCTTGCTGGAGCCGACATCCAGCACCGTCAGGATGCCGGACCGGCGCGACGAGGCATCGCTATTGCCGCCAAGCCAGCTCATATCTTCGTCTCCGGCTTGCGCTTCAGCATCTTGGGCTTTTCGTCGAGCGCGGCTTGGCGCTGTGTCGCCGCTTCCGGCGTCAACTGGACGACCAGACGATCGGAAAGGCGCATGTCGACGGCGGCGATGTCGCGCGTCAAAAGCCCGTTCTCGTGATCCATCCTGACCAGGTCGGCAATCGCCTGATCCTCACCGTCTTCGGGAAGCTTGATCGTGATGCCGTTTTCAAGCTTGAGGTCCCAGCGCCGTTCGCCGATGCGGATATAGCCCTTGATCCGCGCGGCGAGCTCCGGATAATTCTTGATCTTGGCTAGGAAATCCGGCGCTTTGGCCGGTGCGCCGGTGCCGATGATCAGCGGCAGCAATATCTGTTTGCCGCCGGAGAACGGCGCAATGACGGTGCCGGATTTCTCGATGACCGAAAGCGCGCTGCCTTGCTGCCACAGCGCGAACGGCTCGCGCTCCTCGACGCGCACTTCCAGCGTATGCGGGTAGACCTTGCGCACTGCCGCGGCTTCGACCCAGGGTAGCGTGGTGATGCGTTCGCGCGCGGCTTCGGCATCGAAGCCGATCAGCGAGGTCCAGCCGTCGAGTTCCAGCCTGTCGAGAATATCGATCTCGGACGTTTCGCGGTTGCCGACGACCTTGACCTGGTCGACGGCAAAGCCGGTGCGGGCGGTGACACTCTGGACGATGGCGTCGGAATATCCGCCGAGATAGGCGCCATAGGCACTGCTCGAAACAAGCAGTGCCGCCGACAGCATGGCAGCGCAATAGGGCGGCGCTTCGAAGTCGCCTTCGCCGAGGCGCGCCAGCACGCGCACCGGCCGGCGGAGCAGGCGCGGCAGCACGAAATGGTCGAACGACAACGGCATGCCGAACAGCGCCGGCCCGGCCGCGCCCTTCCCGTTGCCCTGTCCCCACTTCAACGCAGACACGAAGCGTCCTCCACCATCCAACTCAACAAATCGCCGAACGAGTGTCCCGCTTGCGCGGCGATTTCCGGCACCAAAGACGTCGGCGTCATGCCCGGCTGGGTGTTGACCTCGAGCCAGACAATTTCGCCGTTTTCGGAGTGACGATCGTCATAACGGAAGTCCGACCGGGAAACGCCCCGACAGCCGATAGCTTGATGAGCCTTGAGTGCCAGTGTCTGTATTTTTTGGTAAATATTCGGTGAAAGTTTTGCCGGGCATTCGTGTTTTGATCCGCCCGCGACGTATTTTGAATCATAGTCGTAAAAGGAATGGCCGGTCGGGATGATCTCGCAGACACCGAGCGCCACATCGCCCATCACCGCGCACGTCAATTCCCGCCCGTGCACATAACGCTCGACCATCACCGCGTCGCCATATCTCCACTCGGACGAGCCGATGATCTGCGGCGGATGCGACTGGCCTTCATGCACGATGACGACGCCGAAGCTCGATCCTTCGTTGACCGGCTTGACGACATAGGGCGGCTTCATCGGGTGCTTGTTCTGGATGGCGAAGCGATTGGCCACCTTCGATTCCGCCACCGGAACGCCGGCCGCCTTGGCGACCTTCTTGGCCTGTTCCTTGTTCATCGCAAGCGCCGAGGCAAGCACGCCGGAATGGGTGTACGGAATGGCGAGGTACTCGAGGATGCCCTGGATGGTGCCGTCCTCGCCGAAGGGGCCGTGCAGCGCATTGAAGACGACGTCAGGCTTGAGCTCGGCGAGCACCGAGCCGATGTCACGCGAGACGTCGACG
Organism: Mesorhizobium sp. M0633; assembly: GCF_040320645.1. Taxonomy (NCBI): domain Bacteria; kingdom Pseudomonadati; phylum Pseudomonadota; class Alphaproteobacteria; order Hyphomicrobiales; family Phyllobacteriaceae; genus Mesorhizobium; species Mesorhizobium sp. M0633. The sequence continues at coordinate 104,318 of NZ_JAMYQC010000007.1, read as the reverse complement.
CGGGTGACCTGGTAGCCCTCCCCCTCCAGCGTATCGGCGCAGGCTTTGCCCGACGACAGGGATACGGGCCGCTCGGACGAGAATCCCCCCAGAAGGACGGCCACGTGCTTGCTTGTCATTCCCCGTCATTTCCTCTCACAGCAGGCCTGCACCATCATGCATGGCCCGAAAAGCATCGCGCGCACTCAAATGCGCCCGAGCAACTTCGCTCCCGTGTTTCCGCAACATTGAGTCCGAGTCTCCCGGCAGGTTGCCCCCCCAGACGGAAACGCGAGTAACGCGTCGAAACGACTCAAATCAGGAAACGCTTCAGGGCAGAGAATCAGAGAGTTGATTCGCTGGCAAGTGCTTACGATTCCGATGGATTCACTTTCCGCAAAAACGGCAGCAAAATGTGAATTCATGAGTCCGAAAGGCAACGGCGGTCAGCTTGCCTAAAGCAACTGCCCGAGAAATTCCTGGACGGCATGGCCCGGCCGAAAATTACCGATGCGCTTGATCTCCCACTGCAGCCGGATACCTGATCTTTCGAGCACGCGCGCACGCACCGTCTCACCGAGATATTCAAGCTCGTAGCCCGTGGCGGTTCCGGTGTTGATCATGAAGTTGCAATGCATCGGCGACATCTGCGCCCCACCAACCATCAGGCCGCGGCAGCCGGCCTTGTCGATCTCCTTCCAGGCCGAGGTGCCCTCAGGATTCTTGAAGGTAGAGCCACCGGTCTTTTCGCGGATCGGCTGCACGGTCTCGCGATGGTTCTGGACAGCATCCATCGCGGCCTTGATCGCCGCCTTGTCCTCAGGAATGCCTTCGAGCAGCGCCGACGTGAAGATCAGCCCGGACGGCGCCGCTGAATGGCGATAGGCATAGCCCATATCGGCATTGCTCAGCGTATGAACATTGCCCTTGCGGTCGAGTGCCCGCACCTCGACCACGCGCTCGCGCGTCTCGACGCCATTGGCGCCGGCGTTCATCCTCAGCGCTCCGCCAATGGCGCCGGGAATGCCGTGGTAGAAATGAAAGCCACCGATGCCTGCCTCGTAGGCAACGGCCGCAAGGCGCTTGTCGGGTGTCGCGGCGCCCGCCTTGATCGTGGTCGGCGCAATTACTTCGGTCTCGCCAAAGCCTTTGGCCGAAAGCCGGATGACAAAGCCCGCAATGCCGCCGTCACGGACAAGCAGGTTCGAGCCGACGCCGACGATGGTCAGCGGAATTTCCTCCGGCACCGCCTTCAGGAACGTGGCAAGATCGTCCTCGTCGGCCGGCTGGAACAATGCGTCCGCGAGCCCGCCGGCTCGAAACCAGGTGATCTTGTCCATCTCGGCATTGGGCGTGATGCGGCCGCGCAGTCCGGCAAGCCGGTCGCCAAGCTTCTCGATCAACGCCTGGCCGCGCATCATGAGATGGTCCCGCCGAGTTCCTTGGGCAGCGCATAGGCCCATTGGGTGATGTTGCCGGCGCCGAGGAAGACGACGAAATCGCCCGGCTTCGCCACCTCGCGCACGATCGGCGCAATCGCCGCCGGACCTTCGATGTAGCGTGCGTCGCGATGGCCGCCGGAGCGGATGCGCGACACCAGTGCGTCGGACGTAACGCCGTCGATCGGTTCCTCGCCGGCCGCATAGACGGGCGCCACCATTACCGTATCGGCGTCGTTGAAGCAGACGGAAAACTCGTCGAACAGATCGCGCAGCCGGGTGAAGCGATGCGGTTGGGTAACGGCGATGATGCGACCCTTGGTAGCGCTGCGCGCAGCTTTCAGTACCGCCGTGATCTCGACCGGATGATGACCGTAATCGTCGAACACATCGACACCGTTCCACGAACCGGTATGGGTGAAGCGCCGCTTGACGCCCGCGAAAGACGACAGGCCCTTCTTGATTGCCTCAGCCGAAAGGCCGAGCTCATGCGCGACGGCAATCGCCGCCGTCGCGTTGGAGACATTGTGGCGCCCGGGCATGGGCAGCCGCAGGCCTGATATCGTTATCTGGCCGTGCGTCTTGCGGTCGCGGATCACCACGTCGAATTCCGAGGTCGGGCCGTCCATGCGGTGATTGGTGAAGCGCACGTCGGCCTGCGCATTTTCGCCATAGGTGATGACGCGCCGGTCCTCGATGCGGGCGACCAGCGCCTGCACCTCGGGATGGTCGGTGCACATCACACCAAAGCCGTAGAACGGCACATTCTCGACGAACTGACGAAACGCTTCGCGCACTTTGTCGAAGGAGCCGTAATGGTCGAGGTGCTCGGGGTCGATATTGGTGACGACGGCAATCTCGGCCGGCAGCTTGAGGAAGGTGCCGTCGCTCTCGTCGGCCTCGACCACCATCCATTCGCCGTCTCCCATGCGGGCATTGGTGCCATAGGCATTGATGATGCCGCCATTGATTACCGTCGGGTCGAGCCCGCCGGCTTCGAGTAGCGTCGCCACCATCGAAGTCGTCGTCGTCTTGCCATGCGTGCCGCCGATCGCGACCGCCTGCCGGAAGCGCATCAGCTCGGCCAGCATTTCGGCGCGCCGCACGATCGGCAGCAACTTCTCTCTCGCCGCCTTCAGCTCCGGGTTGGATTTCTTGATTGCGGTGGAGACGACGACCACTTCGGCCTCGCCGAGGTTTTCGGCCTGATGGCCGACGAAGCATTCGATGCCCTTGTCGCGCAGCCGCTGCACATTGGCGCTGTCAGCCTGATCGGATCCCTGCACCTTGTAGCCGAGATTGTGCAGCACCTCGGCGATGCCGCTCATGCCGATGCCGCCAATGCCGATGAAATGCACGAGGCCGATCGTCTGTGGCATCTTCATGCGTGCGTCTCCTTCCTGAATTCCGAAACGGATTTCCTGGACGCAATAGCCTCTGTCAGATCGGCGAGCAACCGCGCCGCGTCGGGTCTTCGCACCGAGCGGGCCGCCGAGGCCATGGCGGCGAGCCTGTCGCCGTCGCCCAGCAACTCCACGATCTCGCCTGCGAGCGCCGCCGCGTCGAGGCCGGGCTGGCGCCGCATCACCGCGCCCCCCGCATTGACGAGGATCTGTGCATTGTGGCCTTGATCGTCGTCGAGGGCATGCGGAAGAGGCACGAGGATGGCCGGCCGGCCGATCACCGAAAGCTCGAGCACCGTCGACGCGCCCGAGCGTGAGACGACGAGATGCGCGGCGGCCATGCGCGCCGGCAGATCGGAGAAGAACGACGCGACCTCGGCCTCGATGCCGAGAGCGCGGTAGTGCTCTCTCACCCGCGCCTCGTCCTCGCCGCGTGCCTGCTGCACGATGCTCAGCCGCGAGCGCATTGCGCTGGGCATCGCCGCCACCGCCTCAGGCACAGTGTCGGAAAAATAGCGCGCGCCCTGGCTGCCGCCGAAGACGAGCAGCCGCAGCGGTCCGCCGGGCTCGGGCACGGCATAGGGCCTGCCGGCCACGTCGAGCACCGCCTGCCGGACCGGATTGCCAGTCTCCACGATCTTGGCCGAGAAGGGACCGGAGGCCTTGAGGAAGCCCCCCGCAATCGCCGTCACCCGCGGCGCGAGCGCCTTGTTGGCGCGGCCCATTACCGCGTTCTGCTCATGGATCAGCGTTGGCGCACCGCGTCGCGTCGCCGCGAACAGCGGCGGCAGCGTCGGATAGCCGCCGAAGCCCACCACCGCATTCGGCCTCAGCCGGGCGATCAGGGCGGACGACTGGCGGAATCCACGCCACAGGGTCCAGAAGGTCCGCGCGACAGTCAGCGGATTTCTCGACCCGAAGGTAGCGGAGGCGATAGCGTGGACGCCGTCGCCGGGGAACCTGCCGGCATAGCGCTCGGCGCGGTCGTCGGTGGCCAGATGTACCGCCCAGCCGCGCGTCTTGAGCTCATGTGCCAGCGCCTCGGCCGGGAACAGATGTCCGCCGGTTCCGCCTGCCGCCAGAAGGATGACCCCCTTCGCCATCTCACTCCGCCGGCATCGCACGCGGCGACGGCATGAAGCCCAGCTGCTTGCGCTTTTCCGGGCGCTTGCGCGTCAGCGCCAGCACCATGCCCATCGAGATGGCGATCGCGATCTGCGAGGAACCGCCGTAGGAAATGAACGGCAGCGTCATGCCCTTGGCGGGCATCAGCTGCAGATTGACGGCCATGTTGATGACCGACTGCAGGCCGAAGACCGTGACCAAGCCGCCAACCGCATAGCGTGTGAAATCGTCCTGCTCCTTGAGTGCCGTGTTGAGGCCGCGCAGCACGATGAACCCGAAGATGGACATGATGAAGAAGCACATGATCAGCCCGAATTCCTCGCCGGCGACCGAGAAGACGAAGTCGGCATGGCTGTCGGGGATGACCCGTTTGACGGTGCCCTCGCCCGGCCCGACGCCGAACCAGCCGCCATTGATCAGCGCCTCGCGGCCCATGTCGACCTGGAACGTGTCGCCCTCGCCGGTCATGAAGCGGTCGATACGGCCGGCAACGTGCGGGAACACTGCATAGGCGGCGAACACGCCGCCGACGCCTGCAGCACCCAGCGCGACGATCCACAGCCACGGCAATCCGGCCATGAAGAACATCACCCCCCAGGTGCCGAGCACCAGCATGGTCTGCCCAAGGTCAGGCTGCGCCACCAGCAGCGAGATGACCAGTGCAAGCAGCAACATGGCGAACAAATTGCCCGGAATGTCGGGCTGGCGCTTGTGCTCGGCGAACAGCCAGGCGCAGATGATGACGAAGGCCGGTTTCAGGAACTCGGACGGCTGGATCGACAGGCCGGCTAGCGACACCCAGCGCCGCGCGCCCTTCACCTCGACGCCGATATAGAGCACCGCCACCATCAGAAACAGCATGATGCACAACATGACCAGCGCCATGCGCCGGATCTGCCTGGATTCAAGGAACGAGACGGCCAGCATTACCCCAAGTGCCGGAATGGTGAAGATAATCTGGCGTGTCGCGAAGTGGAAACTGTCGAGCCCGATGCGCTCGGCCACCGCCGGGCTTGCGGCGAAGGACAAAACGATGCCGAGCCCCATCAGCGACAGGAACGCCGCCAGGAACCAGCGATCGATCGTCCACCACCAGGTCGCCACAGGGCTTTTGTCGAGACGGCTTTGCATTATCGTGTCCCTCCGATGGGCTTCACGCCATCAATGGCGGTTGCGGCTTGCCTGAACGCCTCGCCGCGGACTTCGAAATTCTTGAACTGGTCGAAACTGGCGCAGGCCGGCGACAGCAGCACCACTGCCTCGCCGCTACTATCCCTGGCCGCATCGCGGGCGGCGTGTTCGACTGCCGCCGCCAACGTGCCTGATATCTCGTAGCGCACCGCTTCGCCCAGCGTCGCCGAAAAGGCCGGTGCGGCTTCGCCGATCAGATAGGCCTTGGCGATGCGCGGGAAGAAGCCGCGTAACGGCTCGATGCCGCCCTCTTTCGGCAGGCCGCCGGCAATCCAGTAGATACGCGCAAAGCTCGACAGCGCCGGTGCAGCGGCATCGGCATTGGTCGCCTTGGAATCGTTGACGAACAGCACATGCCCTTTGCGGCCGACTTGCTCCATGCGGTGCGCCAGCCCAGGGAAACTCTCCAGTCCGGATTGGATCTCGCCGAGCTCGAGCCCGACCTTGAGGCAGGCGGCGGCGGCGGCCAGCGCGTTCTGCGCATTGTGCTGGCCGCGCAACGAGCCGATGTCTTCGAGGAAGGCGACACGGCTGTAGCGGCCGTGCACGGCTTCCATTAAGTTGGTGCCGTCAGCGAAATAACCGTCGGTCAGCGGCAGGCGCTTGGAGACGCGGATGACCTGCCGGCCGGCCCGCTCCAGCCGATCGGCGATCTGGGCGCACCAGGAATCGTCGACACCGATGATTGCCGTCTCGCTGCCGGCCACCAGCCGCTCCTTGATCGAGGCGTAGTGTTGCATCGTGCCATGGCGGTCGAGATGGTCCGGCGTCAGGTTGAGCAGCACACCGGCCGTCGGATTGATCGAAGGGGCAAGATCGATCTGGTAGGAAGAGCACTCAACCACATAGTGCCGTTCAGGCTGCGGCGGATCGAGCGTCATCACCGCGCGGCCGATATTGCCGCCCATCTGCGTGTCGCGCCCAGCCGATTTTAGGATGTGCGCCGTCAGTGCCGTGGTCGTCGACTTGCCGTTGGTGCCGGTAATGGCAATGAAAGGTGCTGCCGGTGCCAGCAGCATCCGCTCGCGGCAGAAAAGCTCGATGTCGCCGATGATCTCCACGCCTGAGCCCCGCGCCAGCTCGACGGTCCAGTGCGGCTTGGGATGCGTCAGCGGCACGCCGGGCGACAGCACGAAGGCGGAAAACCTCGCCCAGTCCGCACCGCGCAGGTCCGCTGTCGTGATGCCGACCGCGCCGGCCTTGGCGACGCTATCGGGATTGTCGTCCCAGGCCAGCACATCCGCGCCGCCCTCGATCAGCGCGCGCGCCGTGGCAATCCCCGAGCCACCGAGCCCGAAGAGCGAAACGCGCTTGCCTGAAAAGGATGCGGCGGGGATCAAGCGGCCTCCTATCTGAGCTTCAGGGTCGACAGGCCGACCAGCGCCAGGATGACGGCGATGATCCAGAAGCGGATCACCACCTGGCTTTCGGTCCAGCCGAGCTTTTCGAAATGATGGTGGATCGGCGCCATCAGGAAGACGCGCTTGCCGGTCATCTTGAAGTAGCCGACCTGGATGATGACCGAGAATATCTCGACGACGAACAGGCCGCCGACGATGACCAGCACGATCTCGTGCTTGGTCGCCACCGCGACCGTGCCGATCAGCCCACCCAGCGCCAGCGAGCCGGTGTCGCCCATGAAGATCGCCGCCGGCGGCGCATTGAACCAGAGGAAACCGAGACCGGCGCCGATCACCGCTCCAAGGACCACCGCAAGTTCACCGGTGCCGGGCACGAAATGGATCTGCAGATATTCGGCGAACACCGCGTTGCCGGAGAGATAGGCGATGACGCCGAAGGATGCGGCTGCGATCATGATCGGCACGATCGCCAGCCCGTCGAGACCGTCGGTCAGATTCACCGCATTGCCGGCGCCGACGATGACGAAGCACGAGAACGGGATGAAGAACCAGCCGAGATTGACGAGAAACTCCTTGGCGAAAGGGAATGTCAACGATGACGAGAACGGCGCCTGGCCGTTATGCATGATCACCCAGGCGGCGATGCCGGCGATGACGAATTCGAGCCCCAGCCGCGCCTTGCCGGAAAAGCCGAGATGCGATTGCTTGGTTACTTTGAGATAATCGTCGTAAAAGCCGATCGAGCCGAATCCCAGCGTCACCAGCAGGACCACCCAGACGTAGATGCTCGACAGGTTCGCCCACAGCAGCGACGAACCGACGATGCCGGACAGGATCATCAGTCCGCCCATTGTCGGCGTTCCCGCCTTCTTGAAATGCGTCTGCGGCCCGTCGGCACGGATCGGCTGGCCCTTGCCTTGCCGCAGCCGCAGCGAATTGATGATGGTCGGTCCGAAGATGAACACGATCAGCGCCGCTGTGATCAGCGCTCCGCCGGTGCGGAATGTTATGTAGCGGAAGACGTTGAAGACCGAGATCTTGTCCGCAAATTCGACGAGCAGTGTTAGCATGCGCTTGCGTCCCCCGGACCGATCCTAGGTCTGTCTGCTGGTTGTGGCTTCCGCCGGAAACTTGCCGAGCAACGCCTCGACCAGCTTTGAAAAGCCTATGCCCTTCGACGATTTGATCATGACCACGTCGCCGGGCTTTAATTCCGATAGAAGAACCGGTTTCAGATCTTCCGCACCGGCGCGGTACTCCGTCCTGATCTCGCCGGGCAAAACGTCGGCCAGCGCCCGCATCTCCGGGCCGCCGAGAAAGACCGTGCGCGTGTCGGTGCCGACGATCAGACCGGCAAGCGCGGCATGCAATTTCGCCGAATGGCTGCCGAGCTCGAGCATATCGCCGAGCACGGCAATGCGCCTGCCCTCGCCCGACACCGGCGTCGTGTTGAGCAGTGCCATTGCAGCCCTCATCGACGCGGGATTGGCGTTGTAGCTCTCGTCGATCAGCGTGATCGGCCCGTTGGGGTGACGCAACACATAGCGCTTGCCGCGTCCGCGTTCGGGCGAAAGATCGGCCAGCGCCTGCGCAACCCTGTTAACGTCGGCGCCGACCAGATGCGCGGCACCAAGAACCGCGAGCACGTTCTGCACCATATGGCGGCCCGGCGCGCCGATCCTGGCGACAATCTCGTGCCCGCCAATCTTGGCGGTGATGACCGAGTGATCGGCATTGAGCTCGCATTTGATCAGTTTGAAGGTCGCCCGGGCATTCTCGCCGAACCCGTAGACATGCTCGACGCCGGCCTCTTTGGCCATCTTCTCCAGCAGCTTCCAGCGCGCATCGTCGCGGTTGAGAAGGGCGGCGCCACCGGGCTCCAGTCCCTCGAAAACCTCTGCCTTGGCCTTGGCGATCTCGTCCAGGTTGCGGAAGAAGCCGAGGTGAGCGGCCGCGATCAACGTGACGATGGCGACATGCGGCCGGACCATCTTGACCAGCGGCCGGATCTCGTCGGGATGGTTCATGCCGATCTCGAAGACGGCATAGTCGCAATCCTGCGGCATGCGCGCCAGCGTCAGCGGCACGCCCCAGTGATTGTTGAACGACTGGGCCGATGCATGCACCGTACCGACCGCGGAGAGAGCGTGGCGTAGCGCTTCCTTGGTGGTGGTCTTGCCCGCCGATCCGGTCACGGCAATGACCCTGGCCTTTGAGCGTGCGCGCGCCGCAACGCCGAGCTTTTCCAGAGCGACAAGCACGTCCTCCACGACGATCATCGGTGCAGTCAGCCGCCCCAGCGACGGCAGCTTGCCCTCGGCGACGACCAGCACGCCGGCGCCCGCCTTGATGGCAGCCGTGACGAAATCATGGCCGTCCATGGCCTCGCCCTTGATGGCGAAGAAAGCGTCTCCCGGCTGCAGGCTGCGGCTGTCGATGGAAATGCCGGCGATGCCTTCAGGCATCGGACCGAGCGGCCGGCCATCCATGGCGGCAACCAGCGCCTCGGAGGTCCACAGATAGCTCACGCCGCTTGCTCCCGCAGCGCCGAGCGAACTTCCTCATGATCGGAAAAATGCAGCGTCTCGGTGCCGATGGTCTGGCCTTCCTCATGGCCCTTGCCGGCCACGATCAGCGTGTCGCCAGCGTGAAGCATCCCGACCGCCTCGTGGATGGCCTTGCGCCGGTCGCCGATCTCGATGGCGCCGGGTGCGGCCTCCAGGATCGCGGCGCGGATCGTCTCGGGTACTTCCGAGCGGGGATTGTCGTCGGTGACGATGACCACGTCGGCCAGTCTTGTGGCGATCTCGCCCATGATCGGCCGCTTGCCTCGGTCCCGGTCGCCGCCGCAACCGAATACGACGATGACGCGGCCGGTGGTAAAGGGGCGCACCGAAGCCAGCACGTTTTCCAGCGCATCCGGCTTGTGCGCGTAGTCGACATAGACCGGCGCGCCGTTGGCGGCCGTCCCGACAAGGTCGAGCCGTCCCGGCGCGCCCTTCAATTTCTCCAGCGCCATCAACGCCTTGGCAACAGATGTTCCAGTCGAAATGGCGAGGCCGGCCGACACCAGCGCATTTGCAATCTGGAAGTCGCCGGCCAGCGGCAAGTCGACTTCATGGAGAACGCCGTCCGCTTCGACCTCGGCGCGCTGGCGGTGGCGCTCGTGCTCGACCCGCTTCAGCCGCAGGAAATCGCCGTGGCGGCCGACCGTCAGCACATTCAGTCCCCCTGCCCGCGCCGCCTTGATCGTCGGCTCCGACCACGGGTCGTCGGCAAAGATGACCGCCGGCGCGCCCTTCGGCAGCAGCGCGTCGAACAGACGCAATTTGGCGCGATGATAGTCCTCGACCGTCGGATGATAGTCCATATGGTCGCGGCCGAGATTGGTGAAGCCGCCGGCCGCAAGCTTGACGCCGTCGAGCCGGCGCTGGTCGAGGCCATGGCTGGACGCTTCCATCGAGGCGTGGGTGACGCCGGCCTCCGCCAGCTCCTTGAGCAGCCTGTGCAGTGCCACCGGATCCGGCGTGGTCAGCGAGCCATATTCGTTGCGGCCCGGCGCCACCACGCCGGTCGTGCCGATCGAGGCGGCGGCGAAACCCGCCTGCTCCCATATCTGCCGGGTGAATGCGGCGACCGAGGTCTTGCCGCTGGTTCCGGTCACCGCGACCATGGTTTGCGGTTGCATGCCGAAAAAACGTGCAGCACTCAGCGCCAGTGCAAGGCGCGGATCGTCTACGACAAGAACCGGGATTGGCAGCCCGGCGACGGCACTGCCCTTGCCGACCACGATCGCTGCAGCGCCTCGGCTCGCGGCATCGGCTGCGTAGGCTGCGCCATCCGCCTTGGAGCCGCTGAGCGCGAAAAAGACGACGCCCCGTGTTACCTGGCGGGAATCCGACGAAATCCCTGTAACCTCCATATCGAAGGAAGCTGTCCCTTCGACAGGCAGGATACCGGCTAGATTTTTCAGCTTCATCGAACCCCGTTCATCGCAACAAAATAGCGCGCAGTTGCCGGCGCGCCCCAAGAATCACTGATAGGAAACCAGCGTTGCACCATTTTCATGGCTGAAATCTGGCTTCACGCCAAGCATGGAAGCCGCACGTCGGATGATGTTTGCAGCCATGATGCCCGCGTTCGAGGCGGCCGTAGCACCCATGCCGGGCTTTTCCGGCCTCGGTTCGTCGGCGATCGTAAGCACTATGTATTGCGGATCGTCCATCGGGAAAGCCGCAACGAAGGCGTTGAAATTCTTTTCCTTCGAGTAACGGCCGTTGACAACCTTCTCCGCCGTTCCCGTCTTGCCGCCCACCCGGTATCCTGGCACCCGTGCATTGCGGCCGGATCCCTTTTCGGCATTGAGTGCATAGAGATAGCGCATGCCCTCGACCGTCTTGTCGCTGACCACTTTCTTGGCCACCGCCATCGCCTGCTCCTGCGTGCGCGGCAGGAAGGTCGGGTCCATCAGATAGCCGCCATTCATCAGCGCGGCGCAGCCGACCGCTGTCTGCAGCGGCGTCGTCGACACACCGTGGCCGAAGGCGATGGTGATCGAATTGACCTGCTTCCAGACCTTGGGCTCGGTCGGCCGAGCGACTTCCGGCAGTTCGGTCTGCATCTTCTCGAGGATTCCCAGGCGATGCAGGAATTCGCGGTGTCCGTCGATGCCAACCGCTTCGGCTTCCTTGGCAGAGCCGATATTGGAGGAGTAGATGAACACTTCCGGCACCGACAGTACCCGGCCCTTGCCATGGAAATCATAGATGGTTTGATGGCCGATCCTGATCGGGCGCGACGCGTCGAAACGGCTTTGCAGCGTTATCTTGCCGGAATCGAGCGCCATGGCAGTGGTGAAGCTCTTGAAGGTCGACCCCATTTCATAGAGGCCGGCCGACATACGGTTGAGCCGGTCCTTGTCCTGCGCGTTATAGGGGTTGTTCGGATCGAAATCCGGAACCGACGCCATCGCCAGCACCTCGCCGGTCTTGACGTTGAGCACGACGGCGCCCGCCGCGATGGCGTGGTACTTTTCCATGCCGGTGGCGACCTCGTCGCGCACGATATGCTGGACGCGCAGGTCGATCGAGAGCTGCACCGGCTTCAAATCCTTGGCCACCGCGAGGCCCGACGCCTGAAGATCGCTCAAGCCCTGTTCGTCGATGTATTTCTCCATGCCGGAGATGCCCTGATTGTCGATGTTGGTGAGGCCGACAATGTAGGACGAGGTTTCGCCGGCCGGATAGAACCGGCGCTTTTCGGTGCGAAAGCCGAATCCGGGGATGCCGAGTTGCATGATGTCGGCCTGCTGCTTCGGCGTCAGTTGCCGCTGCAGCCAGACGAACCCGGCGCCGCTCTTCAGCTTGTTATATGTCTGCTCGTAGTCGATCTCGGGAAGCACCGTCGACAGCTTTTCGATCGCCTCGTCGGCATCGACGATGCGACGCGGTTCGGCAAACAGCGACGCGGTCTTGATGTCGGTCGCCAGCACTTCGCCGTTACGGTCGACGATGTCGGGTCGCGATGCCGTCACCCGGCTCTGCGGGCCGCCCGACAGGTCGGGATTCTGGAAACCCAGATAGACCAGCCGCCCGGCAATGGTCGAATAGATGCCGAAGAACACCGCCATGGTCATGACGATGCGGGTCCTGCCCTTGCCACCGGTCGCCTTGCGGGCACCTTCGACCACGATCGATCCGCCTGCACCGGCCTGTGAACCGCTCTTCAGCAGCCTGCCAATCTTTGGAAATCTGGCAGCCATTGGAAATCCGGTGATCATTGGACGATGCCTCCGGTCACCACGGGATCTTTGCCGCCGATATCGGCCATGCCGCCCAGCCGCTGCGATGAAAGGTCCTCGATGTTGACGGGTTTCGCCGGCAGATCGTCCAGCCCGACGATCTGCCGCGCATTGACCGGCTCGAGTCCGAGTTGCGATTTGTAGATTTCGGTGAGCTTCTGCAGGCGCGACGGCTGGGTAAGCAGGCTCCAGTCCGCCTTGAGCAGGTCGATCGTGTCCTCCTCATAACGGATCTGCGCCTGGATCTTGTGCACTGCCGCCAGTTGCTCCTCGGCCTCGCGCTTGGTCTTGTAGGTCAGGGCAGCCGCCGAAACCATGACGGCGATCAGGACTATGTCGCTGGTACGAAACACGTGCTCACCTCTCTCCCGGTCGATCGGCGCCGGGAAGCTTTGGGCCAGGCAGTTTTGGCAGGCCGAAAATCGAAAAATCGCCGGCACGCGCCGGCGCCTCTGTACGGATTGCAGTGCGCAGCCTTGCCGAGCGCGCCCGCGGATTTGCCGATATCTCGGCATCGCCAGGCGTCACGCCGCCGCCCTTCTTGGTGAAGGTGGCGGTGCGCGCCTGCGCCTCGGGCAGGTGCCGCGATCCGGTCGCTGAATCGGCTCTGTCGGCGATGAAGCGCTTGACGATGCGGTCCTCGAGGGAATGGAAGGTCACCACGACAAGCCGCCCGCCCGGTTTCAGCGCGCGCTCGGCGGCAAACAGTGCCTTGGCCAGTTCGCCGAGTTCGTCATTGACGAAGATGCGCAGCGCCTGGAAAACGCGGGTGGCCGGATGGATCTTGTCTTTCGGCGCGCGACCGATATGCGTCTCGATGGCATCGGCAAGGTCGAGCGTGCGCTCGAAGGGGCGTTTTTCGCGACGGCTCTCGATCATGCGGGCGATGCGCCCGGCATGGCGTTCCTCGCCGAGAAAACCGAAGATGCGGGCAAGATCGCCCACCTTGAAGGTGTTGACGACATCGGCGGCGCTCAGGCCCGCCTGCGCCATGCGCATGTCGAGCGGTCCATCGGCCCGGAATGAAAAGCCGCGCTCCGGCTGGTCGATCTGCATGGAGGAGATGCCGATGTCGAGCACGACGCCATCGGCACTTTCAACCTGCTCGTCGAGCGTCGAGAACGGTGCCTGGACAAGCCTGAGCTTGCCGCCGGACTGCTGTTCAAGGGCCCGCCCCGCCGCGATCGCATCCGGATCGCGGTCGATGGCGACGACCGAGGCTCCGCTTGCCAGAATGGCCTTGGTGTAGCCGCCGGCACCGAACGTGCCGTCGACGATCACCTCGCCTTTTGTCGGGGCCAGCGCCTCCAGAACTTCGGCAAGGAGGACCGGAATGTGACGGGCTGGTCCGCCAGCGGCATGAACTTCATCGCCGTCGCCCGCCATCATTCCGGCCGCTCCCCGGGCTTCGTCCCCTGCCGAAGCTGCAAAAGCCGGGCGCGTGCTTCCGTCCCGTAGGCGCTGAGCCGTCCCGGCTCCCAGATCTGAAAGAAATTGCCCCGGCCAACGAAGGCCACTTCCGCTGAAATGCCGGTATGCTCGCGAATGAAATCGCTCATCGTGATACGGCCGTCCTGGTCGAGCTTCAGAAACGTTCCATCGCCATGGCAGAAGAACGACATGTCGTCCGCCGTCTGCAGGAACGGGTCTTCCTGGGCGATACGCTGCTCGTAGCGATCGAGCAGGTCGAGCCCACCGACATCCATCGCCGGGCGATCCAGGCAGCGTAGCGCATAAAGTTCCGAATAGCCGCGTTTCTGCACAACGGCACGGAAATGCGCCGGCACGGACACTCGTCCCTTCGCATCGATCCTGTTCACCGCGTTCGACAGAAACCGGTCCATTACGCGTTACGGCCGCTTGCGCCGCCGCACCCCTCTGCATCTTCCTGTCCGCGCCGCCCCAGCCCGGTCGACGTCCAAAACCCGCTTCGTTGTGACGGGCGAACGCAGGCAAACGCGCAGCCGCCGCGGCTGCCCGATTGGCGTACGCTTCACCCTGACACGGAACGAAGGCTTGAGTATCGGAATGGGATATCATGGGGTGTTATGGGCGTCAACGGGAACAGTCTTCAAAACGCGCCGGCCACGACTGGGGAGAGCAGCTTTGACGGCACTCCCGTCTTTATCCTCTATTAAGCCTAACGAAGCGTTTAGAGCCGTGTGGCCCAACCGGAGCCGACTTGCTGCGGATCGCTGCCGCGCATAGCCTCGGCATCTCCTTTTCCGGTCAGTAACGAGGTTTGAAATCATGTCCGAAACAGCCAAGTCACGCGCCGCGGCACTTCCCCATCTGCGCCGCGGCGGGCTGGCCAAGGGCGACCCGATCCCCTTGCCCCTGACGATGGCCGCCATCTTTCATGCGCCCGGCGACGCCACCGGCTTCGATCAATATGGCCGCTTCAGCAATCCGACCTGGGATGCGGTCGAGCACATTCTGGCGCATCTGGAAGACGCCCCATGCGTCGCCTTTCCCTCGGGGATGGCTGCCATCTCGGCGGTATTTTTCGGCCTGCTCAAAGCCGGCGACCGTATCCTGCTGCCGTCCGACGGCTATCACACGACGAGAGCGCTGGCAGAGCGCTTCCTGAAGTCCTTCGGCGTCGCTTATGATGTCCGGCCAACATCGAGCTTCCTCGACGGCGGCTTCGATAGGTATCGGCTTGCGTTCGTCGAAACGCCCGCCAACCCAGGACTGGACATATGCGACATCGCAGCCGTCGCCGAGGCCGTGCATAGAGCGGGTGCGGTGCTTGTGGTCGACAACACGACGATGACGCCTTTCGGCCAGCGCCCGCTCGATCTCGGCGCAGATATCGTCATTGCCGCCGACACCAAGGCACCAAACGGCCATTCCGATGTGCTGTTCGGCCATGTCGCCAGCCGCGACGCGGACATTATCTCGAGGGTGACCGACTGGCGCGAGACGTCGGGCGCCATCCCCGGGCCGTTCGAGGCATGGCTGGTGCATCGCGGCCTCGAAACGCTGGACGTGCGCTTCGACCGCATGTGCGCTTCCGCCGAAATGATAGCGCGACGGCTGAAAAACCATCGCGCGATCAGCGGCTTGCGCTTTCCGGGACTGGAGAGCGATCCATCGCACAATCTTGCCTGCGCCCAGATGGAGCGCTTCGGATTTCTCATCTCGTTCGTGCTCGCCTCGGAGGACAAGGCCGAGGATTTCATCAACAACTGCGCCTTGATGCAGGCAGCGACGTCGTTCGGCGGCGTACACACCTCGGCCGAACGGCGATCAAAAAGGGGAGATGCCGTTCCGCCCGGCTTCGTTCGCCTGTCGGTCGGCTGCGAGCCGGTGGAAGAGCTTTGGCAGGCGATTGAGGCGTCGCTGGACGCAATCGGTGGCTGAATCGGCAATCACGAACTTAGATCGTCGGCCGCGATCTTGCGCCGGCCGTGCAGCACGCGGACGATTTCGATCGCCTCTTCACTGACGCGGTACAGGGTGAGGTATTCGCCGACGATCAGGTGACGGATGCCGGGCGCGATGTCTTCGCGCGGTGCACCTGAGAAGGGATAAGTGGCCACTTGCTGCCAGCGGGTTTCGATCCGATCGAGCAATCGATCGGCTGCAGCCTCGTTGTCTTGCGCAACATGAAGCCAGATCGCGATCAAATCCTCTTCCGCATTTGCGGTTCGGATGATGGGCAGCAAATTCATGCCGCGCTGTCGGGTTTCAATCGTCTGCGCGCTTCGGCCTTTATTTCGTCGATCGACGCAAACCGTCCCGGTCCGCTGTCGATCCCCTCCTGCACCAGCTTGCGCAATTCCTCGACCGTGTAGCCGAGCAGGTCGCGCCGATCCTTCCATTGTCGCAACGCATCGCGGATCACCTCGCTCGCCGAGGCATATTCGCCGGCGGCGACCACGTCGTCGACCGCCGCCGCCAATTCCGGCGACAGCGTGATGCTGCGTTTATCGACTCCCATGACGCGTTCCTCAGTACCGCCATCCAAATGGTACGATTAAATCGCACCATTTTCAAGAAATGCCGCGCTCGATTGCGGGGCGAAAATTGAATCAACGGCTGCGCCCGAAGACGCAACCTGCTGATATCAGGAGATTTCCTTTTATCGGGGAAAACTGCCAGCTGGCCTGTAAGCCGGGTTCTGTATGGCCCTCGCCCCTTACGCGGCGAGAACGTGGCGGCCATTCATCTTGGGCGCATGTTGCCATACGCCTCACGCAACCTACCCGGACGGTGAGCCGGAAACAGCCCTCGAGGGTTTCCCCTCGCACCGCCCCTATTCGGTCTTGCTCCCGGTGGGGTTTACCGTGCCGCTCCTGTTGCCAGTCGCGCGGTGGGCTCTTACCCCACCCTTTCACCCTTGCCACGATTGCATCGTGGCGGTTTGCTTTCTGTGGCACTTTCCCTGGGGTCGCCCCCGCCGGCCATTAACCGGCACCGTGTCTCCATGGAGCCCGGACTTTCCTCACCCGCAGCCTTTCGGCTTCGCGGGTGCGGCCGCCCGGCCAGCTGGCAAGGCGTATAAAGGGGTTCAGGCCCGAAAACGCAAACGAAAAAGCAAGTTATCGCTTGTCAGGCGGGCGCTCCGAGCGCGGCCAGTTGCACCTTGACCTTGCCGCAATAGGCGGCGGACACCGGGTTCATCCGTGTGGCGGCATGGCCGGCATTGTATTTCAGGATCGTGCCGCAGGTCGTGCCGCCGCCGAGATCCCGCGCCATGGCAAGGTACTTCATGCCGTATTTGATGTTGGTATCGGGATCGTAGAGACCCTGAACCGAACCGCTATAGCCCATCATCCTTGCCGTCGCCGGCTTGATCTGCATCAGGCCGATCTCGCCGGCGCTGCCGACCTGGTTCGGTTGGTAGTTGCTTTCGATCTTGATGACGGCGTTGGCGAGCGACACCGGGACGCCATAGCTGGCGGCATAACGCGCAATGATCGCCGAATACTGTCCGCTGCCGCCGACAACCACCGCCTGAGGCGCTGGCCTGCTCTTCGGAGCGACTGACGCCGTTGCCATGCGGTCGATGCGTTTGCGGTTACGCTTCACATGCTGTTTGGCGATTGTCTTTCTCGCAGCGGTTGGCCTTTTCGCGGAGACTGGCTTTTTCGTCCTTACCGCGGCCGCTTTTTCCACTTTTGCGGTGGCGGTCTTCTCTACTTTTGCACCACCCTTCGGCATGGCGGTTTTGCCGGCTGCGGCACTGAAGCCCTGATCGGCCCGCTGGCTCAGCGGTGCGCTGTTCGCCGCACTGAAGGCAAAAGTCATTACGCCGGCAGCAATGGCTGCCGTTAAAACGGTCAATTTCTGCATGTGATCCTGTTCTGTTTGATCTGCACAAAGAACTTCGCGCAGATACCCTCAATCAACATCGGAACATGTGGGGGGATAGACGTCCGACAATCTGTACGGATCGCCTTTGACGACGGAATTGGCGCCAAAGAAGGCGACGCAAGTCACTTTGAGTAACAGATTGTAACTTTTAAGCTGGCAAAAGATTATTTGAGAGAGGCTATCCTTACGGAAGCGAGCAGCCTTTCCAGCGTGCGGATCGTCGATCCGTCAGCCATGCCATCGACCAGGCGCAGCCGGAAATGCCGCTGAAATGCCTCGACCACGATTTCGGTCTGCCGGTCGAAAGTGCCGGTGATCTCGACGCCATAACCATAGAGCGCCAGCATCGACTGCAGCGCCTCTACCTCGGCGCCGGTATCGCCTGGCTTCAGCACGGCGCCGCGCCGGATCGGTGCTGCCGGCACAACATGGCCGATACCGGCAGCAAACAAGGCCTTCCATGGAAATTTCTCGCCTGGATCGACCTTTCGCCCCGGTGCCACGTCGGAATGGGCAAGCACCCGCTGCGCCGGAATGGAATGGCGCTCGACGATGCCGGCGCACAGGCCGATCACCGCGTCGATCTGCGGTTTTGGAAAGTTGCGATAGCCGAGCGTATGCCCCGGATTGACGATCTCGATGCCGATCGAACAGGAGTTGACGTCGTTCAGCCCGAACCACGAACTCCTGCCGGCATGCCAGGCGCGGTCGCTTTCCCTTACCATCTGAACAATTCGGCCGTCCTCATGGACCAGGTAGTGCGACGAGACCTCGCTTGCCGGATCGCACAACCATGCCTCGGCACCGGCGCCGGTAGCCATGCCGGTGTAGTGCAGCACGATCATATCGGGTCCGAGCGTCCCGCGCCGTGGTCCGAAATTCGGCGATACCCTGACCTCGGCGCTCGGCTCATCGGGCGGAAAGCCGCTCATGCGTGCCGCAGGCCTCGCTCGATCATTTCATAGGCCGCGTTGATCGCCGCCAGCCTGGTCGTCGCGATCTTGATGAATTCCTGCGGCAGGCCGCGTGCGATCAGCCGGTCCGGATGATTGTCGGAGACCAGCTTGCGGTAACGCCTGCGGACCTCCTCGAACGGCTTCCCACGCTCGATGCCGAGCACAACATAGGGATCGGCGGCACCCAGATCGACATGCCGGGCCAGGATGCTCTGGTAATGCGCCTCATTGATGCGGAATATCTCGGCGATGCGATGCAGGAATTGGCCCTCGCGCTCATGCACCAGCCCGTCGGCCTTGGCGATGTGGAACAGCCCGTCGAGTATGTCCTCGAGCATCAGGCAGTTCGAATGGCCCGAACCGCAAAGCTGCGCCATCCGCTCGGCATAGGTCTCGAAACCGGCAATGTCGCGTTTGGCCAAATCGTAGAGCCGCGCCACATTGCGCCTCTGTTCCTTCGGCACCTCGAATATTTCCTGGAAGGCGCGCACCTCGTCTTGCGTGACGATGCCGTCTGCCTTGGCCATCTTGGCCGACAGGGCGATCATCGCCACCGAGAAGGCGACGCGCCGGCGCAGATCGGCATCGCCGGAGAAAACCGTGCGCACGGCCTCGACCACTTCGGCGACGCCTGACGACGCTGAAGATGAAACGCGTGTGACGAAGTCGCCAAGGCGGTCCCAAATCGACATGGGGGCTTCATAGGGCCAACCACCCATCGCTATCAAGCCAAGACAGTGCCGCAGGGGCTGGCCCAATCGATTTGGCGCAATGCCTGAGGCGGCTGGCGCCAGCGCTCACGTCGTCGCACTCGGCCGCCAGGCGCTGGTATCGTAAGCAGCAGAAAGGCCGGCCTGTGAGGCCAGCCTTTCCTTGGTTGTCACATTGACTACTGAGCCGGAGCAGCCGGCGCAGGCGCCGGAGCCGGAGCCGGCTCGGCAGGCTTGTTGGCGTCAGGAGCAGCCGGCTTCATCGTCTGGTCGGATGCCGGCGGGTTGGTGCTCTGCGTCGTGGTGTTGTCGGTGCCGCTGTTGCTGCAGGCGGCAAGGCCAAGCAACGCAAGCGCCGACACCGACGCAAGAATGAGTTTCTTCATGATATCTCTCCTCTAATCGCGCCTCCGTTACCGGCGGCGGTCGAGGACACAATGCGTAAGCTGCGCATGAGTTTCGTAACGTTGCATTTCTGCCTGTAACATATTCCAATCATTTGACGATTGCCGGTCAGGGCCTCGCGAGCTAACAGATCGAACAGGGAAAAATCCCGGGAGCCGCCGCAGTGACTGCAAAATGGGATTTCTGGATCGACCGTGGCGGCACCTTCACCGATGTCATCGGCCGTGACCCGCAAGGCGCGCTGCACCCGCGCAAGCTGCTGTCCGAGAATCCCGAAGCCTATGCCGATGCTGCCATCCATGGCATTCGCGAGCTGCTCGGCGTCCAACCCGGCGCTCCAATCCCCTCCGCTCTGATCGGCGATGTCAAGATGGGCACCACGGTTGCCACCAATGCGCTTCTCGAGCGCAAGGGCGACCGTGTGCTGCTGCTCATCACAAAAGGCTTCCGCGATGCGCTGAGGATTGCCTATCAGGCCAGGCCCGATATCTTTGCCAAGCAGATCATCCTTCCCGAACAGCTCTACGAGCGTGTCGTCGAGATCGACGAAAGGGTTCGCGCCGACGGCAGTGTCGAGCGCCTGCTCGACATTGCTTCGGTACGCCCGGCTATTGAGCAAGCCAAGGCGGATGGCATCGATGCGGTCGCGATCGTCTTCATGCATGCCTGGAAACATCCCGAGCACGAAAAGGCGGTCGCCAAAGTCTGTCGAAAGCTCGGATTCTCGCAGGTCTCGGTCAGTCACGAGGTCTCGCCGCTGATCAAGCTGGTCGGCCGTGGCGACACCACGGTGGTCGACGCCTATCTGTCGCCGATCCTGGCTAGGTATGTGCAGAAGGTGGCGGAGGAACTGGGTGCCCTCTCCCCCCTCGTGGGGGAGGTGGCTGCGCAGCAGCCAGAGGGGGTCATCTCAGAAGGCACCGCCAGAGTGTCGAACCCAGTCGAGCCGACCCCACCCGGCGGCTTCGCCGCCACCCTCCCCTCAAGCGGGAGGGAAAGCCCTCGCCTCATGTTCATGATGTCGTCGGGCGGCCTCACCGCCGCCGACATGTTCCAGGGCAAGGATGCGCTGTTGTCCGGCCCGGCCGGCGGTGTCGTCGGCATGGTCGAGACGGCAAAACTCGCCGGTTTCGGCAAAGTCATAGGCTTCGACATGGGCGGCACCTCCACCGATGTCGCCCATTACGATGGTGACTACGAGCGCGCCTTCGACACCGAGGTCGCCGGCGTGCGCATCCGCGCGCCGATGATGCGCATCCACACCGTTGCTGCAGGCGGCGGCTCGATCCTCCATTACGAGGCCGGCCGCTTTCGCGCCGGGCCGGATTCGGCCGGCGCCAATCCCGGCCCGGCCGCCTATAGGCGCGGCGGCCCGTTGGCCGTCACTGACGCCAATGTCATGCTGGGCAAGCTGCAGCCCGAGTTCTTCCCGGCTATTTTTGGACCGGGCCAGGACGAACCGCTCGACGTCCAGACGGTTCGCGAAAAATTCACCGCACTTGCCGCCGAGATCGGCGACGGCCGCTCGCCGGAAACCGTCGCCGAAGGGTTCATCACCATCGCCGTCGAAAACATGGCCAACGCCATCAAGAAGATTTCGGTGCAGCGCGGCTACGATGTCACCGAATACCTCCTGAACTGCTTCGGCGGCGCCGGCGGCCAGCACGCTTGCCTGGTCGCCGATGCGCTCGGCATGGAGGCGGTGCTGATCCATCCCTTCTCAGGCCTGCTCTCGGCATACGGCATCGGCCTATCCTCTGTATTTGCGTCACGCCAGCAGGCGCTGCTGAAGCCGCTGGCGGACAATTCCGGGCCAGCGATCGATGAACTCATCGCAACGCTGCGCAAAGCCGTCATCGACGAACTCGCCGCGCAAGGCATCAGCGAAGACGCGGTCGCCTCGAGACCGGTGCTGCAGATCCGCTACGACGGCACCGATACCGCGCTGCCTGTGAACTTCGGGCACGGCTCGATTGCGCAGGCCAAGGCGGACTTCGAACTGGCGCACAAGGCGCAGTTCGGTTTCGTCTACGACGACAAGCCGATGATCGTCGAATCGGTCGGCGTCGAGGGTACCGATACCGGCGGCACCGGCCGCGACGAAAGCGATTCAGTTGTTGAAGACATGGCCGCAAGTCCTTCCGGGAACCGGAAAATCTTTGTCGACGGCGTCTGGCGCGACGCCGGCATCTTCCCTCGCGAAACGCTGAAGCCTGGTAACAAGATCGCCGGCCCTGCTTTGATCATCGAGCCGAACCAGACCATTGTCGTCGAGCCGGGCTGGCAGGCCGAGATCACCGCCAAGGACCACGTATTGATGCGGCGCGTCGAGAAGAAGCGCCGACAGGCCGCACTCGGCACCGAAGCCGATCCGGTGATGCTGGAGGTCTTCAACAACCTGTTCATGTCGATCGCCGAACAGATGGGCGTAACGCTGCAAAACACTGCCTATTCCGTCAACATCAAGGAGCGGCTCGATTTCTCCTGCGCCGTCTTCGACCGGAATGGCGCGCTGGTCGCCAACGCACCGCATATGCCGGTGCATCTCGGCTCGATGGACCGCTCGGTGGAGACCATCATCCGGCTCAATTCCGGCGACATTCACCCCGGCGACGTCTTTGCGCTGAACGCGCCTTACAATGGCGGCACCCATCTGCCTGATATCACAGTGGTGACACCGGTGTTTTCCCTCCCCCTTGAGGGGAGGGTGGCCGCGAAGCGGCCGGGTGGGGTCCTCGCAGAAGGCACCACAAGTGCGTCGAGCACTGCCGCAACGACCCCCTCCGGCGGCTTCGCCGCCACCTCCCCCTCGAGGGGGGAGGAGATCCTCTTCTACGTCGCCTCGCGTGGCCATCATGCCGACATCGGCGGCACCGCGCCCGGCTCGATGACGCCGCTTGCCACAACCGTCGACGAGGAAGGCGTGCTGTTCGATAATTTCCGCATCGTCGATCGCGGCCGGTTCCGCGAGAAGGACCTGGAGACGCTACTCACCAACCACCCCTACCCGGCGCGCAATCCGCACCAGAACATCTCCGACCTCAAGGCGCAGATCGCCGCGAACGAAAAGGGCGTCGCCGAGCTGCGCAAGATGGTCGCGCATTTCGGCCTCGATGTCGTCGAAGCCTATATGGGCCATGTCCAGGACAATGCCGCCGAAAGCGTGCGCCGCGTTCTGGAGCGGCTGCCCGACAGTTCGGAATACGAATATCCGACCGACACCGGCCAAATGATCAAGGTGAAGATATCGGTCGACCGGCGGAAGCGCGAAGCGACCGTCGACTTCACCGGAACGTCGCCGGTGATGAAGAACAATTTCAATGCGCCAGAGCCAGTCGCCCGAGCCGCTGTGCTTTATGCCTTCCGCGTCATGGTCGAAGACAACATCCCGATGAATGCCGGATGTCTGCGGCCGATCAACATCGTCATTCCCGACGGCTCGATGCTGAAGCCCGCCTATCCCGCGGCAGTCGTCGCCGGTAACGTCGAGACCTCGCAGCACGTCACCAACGCGCTGTTCGGCGCCATGGGCGCGATGGCCAATGCGCAAGGCACGATGAACAATCTCACCTTCGGCAACAAGCAGTACCAGTATTACGAGACGATCTGCTCGGGCTCGCCGGCTGGCCGGATGAACGACGGCCGCGGTTTTGCCGGCACCTCCGGCGTCCACACCCATATGACCAATTCGCGCCTGACCGATCCGGAAGTGCTGGAACTGCGTTTCCCGGTATTGCTCGAGGATTTTCATATCCGCGAAGGCTCCGGCGGCGAAGGCAAATGGAATGCCGGCGACGGCACCGGGCGCACCATCCGCTTCCTCGAAAAAATGGAATGCGCGATCCTGTCCTCGCATCGCAACCGCCCGCCGCGGGGACTGGACGGAGGCGGCGATGGCGAGGCCGGTTCGACCAAGGTCCGCCGCAAGACCGGCGCGATCGAGACGCTGAAAGCCTGCGATCAGACCATCCTCGACGCTGGCGAGGCGGTCATCGTGACGACGCCGACCCCAGGTGGATTTGGCAAGGCCTGAACTCGCGTCAACAGGCTGTCACTGGCCTGTCATCACCCTGCGCTACCCGCTTGCGGCAAAGCAAACGGGGAATCGCCTTGCCATGACGGACATTTCTGGGGACCTGGTTTTTCGCCGCGGCAAGGAAGTCGGCAAGGCCGTCTACCAGAACCGCCCGCTGTCGAAAGCCGGCATCTCCGAGCGCCTGTTCGCCTTCCTGTTCTCCGGCCTCGTCTATCCGCAGATCTGGGAAGACCCCGAAATCGACATGGACGCGATGCAGCTCGGGACGGGCCACCGCATCGTCACCATTGCCTCCGGCGGCTGTAACATCCTTGCCTATCTCACCCGCTCGCCGGAAAGGATCGATGCCGTCGACCTCAACGCTGCCCATATCGCGCTGAACCGCATGAAGCTCGAAGCCGTCCGTCACCTGCCGTCGCAGGGCGACCTGTTCCGTTTCTTCGGCGCGGCTGAGACCGGGCACAATTCACAGGCCTACGATCGCTTCATCGCACCGCATCTCGACCCGGTCAGCCGCCATTATTGGGAGCGCCGCAACTGGCGCGGCCGTCGCCGCATCGCCGTCTTCGACCGCAATTTCTACCAGACCGGCCTGCTTGGCCTGTTCATTGCGATCGGCCATCGCACCGCAAAATTCTTCGGCGTCGACCCGGCCGGAATCATGGACGCCAAGACCATCGCCGATCAGCGCCGCTTCTTCGACGAAGAGCTGGCGCCGGTCTTCGAAAAACCGCTGCTGAAATGGGCGACCTCGCGAAAGGCTTCGCTGTTCGGCCTCGGCATTCCGCCGGCCCAGTACGATTCGCTGATCACCTCGGGTGACGGCACCATGGCCAGCGTGCTGAAGGCACGACTGGAAAAGCTCGCCTGCGATTTTCCGCTGAAGACCAATTATTTCGCCTGGCAGGCTTTCGCCCGCCGCTACCCTGATCCGGGCGAGGCCGCCCTGCCCGCCTATCTCGAAAAGCGCAACTACAAGACGATCCGCAACAATGTCGATCGCGTTGCCATCCACCACGCCAATCTGATCGAGTTCCTTGCCCGCAAGGATGCCGGCTCGGTGGATCGCTTCGTGCTGCTCGATGCACAGGACTGGATGACCGACGACCAGCTCAACGAGTTGTGGGCCGAGATCACCCGAACCGCCTCCACCGGCGCCCGCGTCATCTTCCGCACCGCAGCGGAACCCAGCCTGCTGCCCGGCCGCGTCTCGAATTCGCTGCTCGATCAGTGGCGCTACGAGAACGACGCCTCGCGCGAGTTTTCGGCGCGCGACCGCTCGGCCATCTATGGCGGCTTCCATCTCTATGTGAAGCGGTCCGCATGAGCACGACCGACTTGCCGGCCAGCCATGCCGAACTGATGGACGGCGTCTACCGCTGGCAGCGTCATATCTACGACCTGACCCGCAAATATTATTTGCTGGGCCGCGACCGGCTTATCGCCGGACTGGATGTGCCGGCCGGCGGCACCGTGCTCGAGCTCGGCTGCGGCACCGGCCGCAACATCATCCTCGCCGCCCGCCGCTATCCCGGCGCGCGCTTCTTCGGCCTCGATATTTCGGCCGAGATGCTGGAGACGGCCACTGCCGCCCTCGCGCGCGAAGGCCTCTCCGGCCGCGTCACGCTGGCGCGCGGCGATGCCACGAATTTCGACGCGAAAGCGCTGTTCGGCGTCGAACGTTTCGACCGCGTCTTTGTCTCATATTCGCTGTCGATGATCCCCGGCTGGGAAAAGACGGTATCCGCGGCTCTTGCTGCTCTGTCACCGGGTGGCTCGCTGCATGTCGTCGATTTTGGCCAGCAGGAAGCCTTGCCCAGCTGGTTCCGCAAGCTGTTGCGCGGCTGGCTGAAAAAATTCCACGTCGAGCCGCGTCAATCGTTGCGCGCGATTCTGGATTCGGAATCTGCAAGAGTTGGCGCAAGCGTTCGATTCAAAACACTTTATCGCGGCTACAGCTGGCTCGCCGTGAGCAAGATCGCCATCTAATATCAATTTTGCCGTGGAAGGTTTTGGGGCTCCAATCCTAAATGAGGGCCGTGGCTGAAATCAGTTAATTGGCTAAATCACACATTGCCATATGACCCAAGGAGTGGTACATTATCTCCTCGCCGGAAGCATGGGATGATCATCGGCTTTAGAGATGGATGGCTGCGGGCTTTCTTCGTGGACGACACCCACTCCCGCAATATTCCGTCCGATCTCGAAAGCCGCTTGTTCCGCAAGCTCCAGATGATTGACGACGCGGCGATCGATCAGGATTTGCGTGTGCCGCCCAGCAACCATTTCGAGAAGTTGCGCGGCAATCTCGAAGGCTTCCATTCGATCCGTGTCAACAAACAATGGCGGCTGGTCTTCCGCTGGGACTGGGGCCGGGGCGAGGCGTCGGACATCTATCTCGACGACCACAGTTATATATAAGTGAGGTGAGACATGTTGATGACCGCACGCAAGCCAGCAACGGTTGGCGAAATTCTTACGGAAGAATTCATGCAACCACTCGGCCTGACACAGGCGGCTTTGGCCGAAGCTATGAGCGTCCAGCGCAAGCATGTGAACGAATTGTGCAACGGCCGCCGCAACGTGACGGCGGCTACCGCGCTCATTCTGGCGCGGGTGTTTGGCAACAGCCCGGATTTCTGGTTGAACGTCCAGCGCCGTAATGATCTTTGGACGGTTATGAACTCACCCGACGAGCGGGCGCGTGTTGATCGCGCCAAACCTTTGGCGACAGCCACATAGACAAGACTGCGACCGCCGCATTCCTCAGTGCAGCGCCTTGATCAGCGCCGCCACCATCGCCTGCGGCCGATAGCCGAGCCTGGCCGGCGTCAGCCCGAGCCGCACCACAACCAGCTGCTCCGAGGGGATGATGGCAACCGTTTGCCCATCATGCCCCTCCATCCAATAGGTGTCCTTGGGCAGGCCGGCGGCAGTGCCGGCGCCGGGGTTTTCTTCGTCGCCCGGTCCTTCTATCCATAATTGCCCCTTGCCGTAGACTTTCGAGGCAGTTGCCGGTTCCCGCATCCAGTCGACGAAGCCGGCGGGCAGGATCTCCTGGCCGTTCCAGACGCCGCCCTGCAGCAGGAACTGGCCGAAGCGCGCCCAGTCGCATGCCGTGGCATAGAGATAGGACGAGCCGACGAAGGTGCCGTGCTCGTCGGCCTCAAGCACAGCGCTCTGCATGCCGAGCGGATCGAACAGCGCGGTCCTCGGCCACGCCAGTGCCTTGTCCTTGTCGCCGATTGCGTCCTGCCACAGCCTGGACAGCATCACCGCCGTGCCGCTCGAATAGGAAAACACCTTGCCGATCTCGCCGGTCAGCGGCTTGGATCCGGCAAAGCCCGCCATGTCCGGTTCGAGATAGAGCATGCGCGTTACGTCGGCGACGTCGCCATAATCCTCGTTGAATTCCAGCCCGCTCGACATCGCCATCATGTCGGCGAGGCTGATCACGGCGCGACCATCTCCCTTCCAGGGACCGAACAGACCCTGGTTGGTCATCGCCAGCTTGCCCTCCTTCACCAGCGTGCCGACGATCGCCGCATTTACGGTCTTGGTCATTGACCAGCCCAATAGCGGCGTCTTTTCGGAAAAGCCGTCGCCATAACGCTCAGCGACGATGCGGCCGTTCTTGACCACCACGACGGCCCGCATGCCGGCGCCGGTCATTGCTGGATCGTCGAGGACTTTCGCGACCTCGGGATCCTGCGAGGCATCGGCCTTGTCGCCCTCCGGCCAGATCAGATCGGGCAGCGGCGCCGGCGTCGGTGCAGCTCCGGCGACAGCCTTGGCGGCGGCAATATCGCCGTCGGGAACCGAGGCGCAGCCGAGCCCGTCGCGCGCAACCGCGACACTTTTGCCGAGCACACCGAACAGGCCGGCCGAAACCGTTCCCTTCTCCTTGTCGACCGACACTCTCATCAGCTTCAGCAGCGGATGACCCGGCGCCTGCACATCGACGGCAAGCACATCGTCGGCGTCTCGCCCGGCGATGAAGACGTTCGAACAGACGATCTTGGCGGCATAGCCGGAACCGACGCGGATCAGTTCCGGCGGCGCGAAATACAGCCAGCCGGCGAGTACCGCGGCGGCCAGCACAGCCAAGCCGAGCAGCCATTTGACGAACTTCAAAAGGATCTGCATTTTGAGTTCCCCCGGGCGCGCTCGATCTATGTCATCGATTTGCCGCCATTGTTTCGGCAAAATCGCGGCTCTTGTCGAGCGCCGTCAACCGAATATCAACCATGATCGGCGATCACAGGTGCATGTCGCCCAGAAGTGCGCAGCGGTTTTGGGACAACGACATGCATAGACAAAAGAGCTAAGCGCGTCGAAGCGACGCGCTTAGGACAGACCGGGCGATCCTGTGGGGTGACCGTCCGGCGGGGCTTGAATGCGTGCGTCCCAAACTGCGTAACGGTTTGGGAATGCATGAAACGAAGATCCAGGCGCGTCGCGTAAGTCGGTTTCAAACGCGCCGCGCCCGGTCGAGGGGCCACCCGCGGAAAGACCCATCAGCGGCCGGCTGAAACCGGCTCGGGAAGTAGCGATGCGCCGTTTCGCGGTCCTCATCACGCTGATGCTGCTTGGCGCCTGCTCGACGGTCGAGGATCTGACGCCATCGCTGTCGTCGTCCAGCGCCTCGATGGTTGCGGTACGCGCGCCGCGTTTTGCCGATTCCGACCCGCATGAATGGGACAGCGGCGCACCGTGGAGCTACGCCGTCCACGGCACCGACGTCTCCAAATACCAGACATCGATCAACTGGCCGGCGGCCAGGGCCAGCGGCATCTCCTTCGCCTTTATCAAGGCAACCGAAGGCGGAGACCGTTTCGATGAAGCTTTCAACGAGCATTGGAGCCGCACCAGGGCCTCGGGCATCCCCCGTGCCGCCTATCATTTTTTCTACTTTTGCACGCCGGCCGCTACCCAGGCGCGCTGGTTCATCCAGAACGTGCCCAAAGACGGTTCGGCGATGCCGCCGGTTCTCGACATGGAATGGAACCCGAAATCGCCGACCTGCAAGCTGCGGCCCGATCCCGCCACGGTACGCAGCGAGATGAGCACGTTCCTCGAAATCGTCGAAAAATACTACGGCAAGAAGCCAATCATCTACACGTCTGTCGATTTCTTCGAAGATAACGGTTTATCGGGCTTCCGCAATTACCCCTACTGGCTGCGCTCCGTCGCCGGCCACCCGCGCCAGAAATACGGCAGCCATCCCTTCACCTTCTGGCAGTATACCGGAACGGGCGTCGTGCCGGGCATGACCGGAAACGCCGACATCAGCGTCTTCAACGGCTCCGAAGCCGCGTGGAAGAAGTGGTTGCGGCAGAACACCCGTTGACACCAGGCCTGCCGCCTGCTTTTCGACACAGCCAATGACGGATGCCCGCAACCGCTGGTAATCTTCTCGGAAGGATGGCGATGCGATCGCGCTTTGGATTTCTCGCGGCGCTGCTCCTGAGCGCCGTGCCGGCCGCGGCACAGCAATGCGGCGGCGATTTCGAGGCATGGAAGCAGGGCGTGGCGGCGGAAGCCAGGGCGGCCGGCGTCGGCGCTGCCGGCCTTTCTGCGCTGGAAAACGCCACCCTCGATGAAAAGGCGCTGGCACGCGACCGTGCCCAGGGCGTCTTCACCCAGACCTTCATCGAATTCTCGAACCGTATGATCTCGTCCCATCGGCTGAAGCAAGGTGCGGCCAATCTGCAAAAATATGCCGAGGTCTTTGTCCGCGCCGATCGCGAATACGGCGTGCAGGCGCCGGTCATCGCCGCTTTCTGGGCCCTGGAGACCGATTTTGGCGCCGTGCAGGGCGATTTTCATACGCTGAACGCGCTGGTGAGCCTCTCGCATGACTGCCGCCGTCCGCAGTTGTTCCGGCCGCAGATCGTGCCGCTGCTGATGTTGATCGATCGCGGCGTGGTGCCGGCCGACGTGACCGGTGCCTGGGCCGGCGAGATCGGCCAGACGCAGATGTTGCCTTCCGACTATCTCGGCCACGGCGTCGACGGCGACGGCGATGGCTTGGTCGACCTGCGCGGCAGCGCGCCGGACGTGATCATGAGCACGGCCAGCAAGATCCAGTCGCGCGGCTGGAAGCGCGACCAGCCCTGGATCGAGGAAGTCCGTGTGCCCGACGATTTGCCGTGGGAGCAGACGGGACGCACCAACAAGCTGCCGTTGACGCAATGGAGCCAGTGGGGCGTTACCAGGCCCGACGGTACGCCGCTTCTCGACAACGGCCTGAAGGCCGGCCTGGCGCTGCCCATGGGTCGCAAGGGGCCAGCCTTCCTGACCTACGACAATTTCGACGTCTATCTCGAGTGGAACCAGTCCTTCACCTATGCCCTGACCGCGGCAAATCTTGCCGCCCGGCTGGGGGGTGCGCCGCGATTCGATCCGCGCAACCCCGAACCCGGCCTCAACGGCGACCAGATGAAGGCGCTGCAGACCAAGCTCGAGGCGAAAGGCTATGACGTCGGCACCGTCGACGGCATACTGGGCACCAACACCCGCGAAGCGATCCGCAAGGAGCAGAAGCGGCTGGGCCTGCCGGTCGACGGCTGGCCGACGCCGGAGCTGCTGGCCAGGCTGTGAAGGTGGTGAATGGTGAATGGTGAAAAGAATGGCACCGGAGCCGCATTGAGCACCAGAGCTACCACTATTCACTATTCACTATTCACTATTCACTATTCACATCACCGCCTGGCAAGCAGGAAATCGATGAACGCTCGCAACGGCGCCGGAACCTGGCGGGAACTCGCGTGATATAGATAAAAACCCGGAAATCTCGGCGACCAGGCGTCGAGAAAGCGGATGAGCTTTCCCGCTTCGATCCATGGCCGGACCTGATATTCCAGCATGTACGCCACGCCGACCCCATCCAGAACCGCCCCGATCATCAGTTCCGTATCGTTGATCGTCAGGCCGCCGCTGACGGCCACTTCCAAAGCACGTTGGCCTCGGGCGAACTCCCACCGGTAGATGTTGCCGCCGCTGGGCCACTGGAAATTGATGCACTGGTGGTGATGCAGGTCCGCGGGGTGACGCGGTATCGGGTGATGCTCCAGATAGCTCGGCGCCGCCACTGCGGCCATCTCGAGTTCCTCGCTGAGTTTCACCGCCACCATGTCCTTGTGCAGCCGCTCACCCAATCTGATTCCGGCATCGAAGCGGCCCTCGACGATGTCGGTGAGCATGTCGTCGACAATGATTGTGAGGGCGATATCGGGATAGGCGCGGCGGAAATCGCCGAGGATCGGCGCGATGAAACGCGTGGCGGCAATGCGCGGAACATTGATGCGCAGCGAGCCTGCCGGCCGGCCGCGTGATGCATGCGCGTCGGCGACGGCCCCTTCCAGTTCGCTGAACGCCGGTGCGATGCGGGCAAACAGCTTCTCGCCCTCAGCCGTCGGCGACATGCTGCGCGTGGTGCGGTTGAGCAGGCGGACACCGAGACGCTCTTCCAGCCCACGTATCGTCTGGCTGAGTGCTGGAGGCGAAATCCTGAGTTTGGCCGCGGCGCGGACGAAGCTGCCCTCTTCGATGATTGCTGCAAATGCCGTGAGTTCGGAAAACTCGGTTCCGCGCATTATGTACCCCAGGCTTAACAAGTCAGTAAGATAATAGGCTATTCTCTGAGCAATAGCATGCCCATAGCTTTCCCTGGAACGCCGCTCGATCGAGGCGGCCGTAATCAGACGGAAGGAACAGCCATGCATCGTCCACTCGAAGGCAAAACCGCACTTGTGACCGGCAGCTCGCGCGGCATCGGGCGCGCCATCGCCGAGGGGCTCGCGGCCAAGGGTGCTGCCGTGGTCGTCAACTATGTGGGCAACGAGAAAGCAGCCAGGGAAGTGGTTGCCGCCATTGAAGGGATTGGCGGAAAAGCCGTCGCCATCCAGGCGGACGTCTCCAGCATTCCCGACATTCGCAGGCTGTTCGACGAAACCGAAAGACAGATGGGGCCGATTGACACCGTCGTCGCCAATGTCGGCGTCGCCGTCATAAAGCCGCTCGTCGAGGCTACCGAAGCGGACTTCGATCATGTGTTCGGCACCAATGCCAAGGGCACCTTCTTCACGCTTCAGGAAGCGGCGCGCCGCGTTCGCGACGGTGGCCGCATCATTGCCGTTTCCACCGGTGGAACCAGGATGTTCTTCACGCAAACGGCGCTTTATCTCGGCAGCAAGGGAGCCGTCGAGCAGTTCGTCCGCGTCCTCTCGCGCGAACTCGGCCCGCGCGCCGTTACCGTGAATGCGCTTTCACCAGGCTTCACCGACACCGACCTGCTTCCCGAACGGGACCGGGCCGTGGCCGCCGGCATGTCGCCCTTCGACCGGATCGGAGCGCCGCGCGACGTCGCCGATGTCGCGGTTTTCCTGGCTTCGGACGAAGCTCGCTGGCTGACCGGCGAGAACATCCAGGCTGGCGGTGGCGTGGCCTGACTGAATGGTGAATGGTGAATGGTGAATGGTGAATGGTGAATGGTGAATGGTGAATGGTGACAATTCACCGAAGCGGACGGAACGCAAGAACTACTTCTATTCACTATTCACTATTCACTATTCACTATTTCACTTATTCACTATTCACTAATCCGCCATCGTCTCCAGGCTGGCAAACCCCTGCGGCGCATCGCCTTCGTCGAATGGCGTTGCCACCTCGACGAAAGTATCGGGATAGAAGCCGTTGAACCGTGTTCGGAGCGACAGCGAATAGGCGCCGATATGGCCGATCTCGATCCAGTCGCCGGTATCGACGGTTTCGGGCAGCCAGAACGGCCGCGACAATATATCGACGGAATCGCAGGTCGCGCCGCAGACCTTGAACGGCACGATGGTCTTGTCCTCGCCATTGCGCGAGCGGATCGCCGGATCGGGGATGAAGCGCGCCGGCAGCGTGATCTTGCCGGTCCATGAATCCGACAGCGACGCCCAGATGCCGTCATTGATGTAGAGCCTTTTGCCCTTGCGCAGCAGCACGCGCACGATCAGCGACAGGCAGCGAGCCACGATCACCCGGCCCGGCTCGGCCACCAGCGGCATCTGGTCGAACTGGTACTCCTGGAGGTCGCCCGACAGCCGCGACATGATCTGGCCGAGCGACGGCATTTCCGGCTTGCGGCTGTTCGGATCATGACCGTATTCGGCCGGAAAGCCGCCGCCGACATCGAGCCCGGCAATGTCGAAACCGACGCGGTTGCGCACCCAGTCGGCGGAGGCCAGCGCCCGCTCATAGGTGTCGGGATCCTCTATCTGGCTGCCGACGTGAAAGCACAGCCCGACCTTGTAGCCCGTCCGGTTCAGCCGTTCGGCCAGTTCGACCGCATTGGCCGGTCCGGCGCCGAACTTCTTCGACAGTTCGTAGGCCGCCGAGCCTTTCGTCTGGATGCGCACGAACACGGTGATGGCGCCCGGATCGATGTCGAGCGCCCGCACCACCCTGGTCAGCTTGGTGACCTCGTCCTCATGGTCGAGCGAAATGACGCGGATGGCGTATTTTTCCAGCGCCAGCCTGATGTCCGACTGCGCCTTCACCGGGTGCATGTAGAGCATCTCGGCGTCCGGCGAGACGGCGCGCACGGCGGCGAATTCGCCGGGCGAGGCCACATCGAAGGCACCGACGCCGGCCTCGACCAGGGCGTTGAGCACGATCCGCTCGCCATTGGTCTTGACCGCATAGGCGGTCTTGCCGGGAAACATGCCCATGAACTGTTTGGCGTCCGCCTTCAGCACCTGCGGGCGGAAGCAATAGATCGGATCGTCCGGGCGAAGCGCCAGCGCTGCCTCGCGGGCATTTTCGAATCGCTGCATGGACGAATCCCTTGACTGAGGCTGCGCACAATTAATCCAAGCTAGCGGCTAATGAAAACAATTCTATGTCTCGCCGCCCTGGCTTCGCGGCGCTACGCCGGTGCTGCAGGCCGGTTATGAGCGAGCTAGGCCATCGCTCAGGTTTCGGGTGGCCCTTGCGGCCGGATCGGGTATGGCGTGAACAGACGCCTGAAGAGCAAGGCATCTCGTCTGGGAGGACGACCAATGGCGATAGCTGCCACCACCACGATGCGCGGTCCGATGGTGCTCAAGGACTGGGCGCAGCTTCTGCTGCTCGGCGCCATCTGGGGCGGCTCGTTCTTCTTTGCCCGTATTGCGGTAGCGGAACTTCCGCCGCTGGTGCTGGTGCTGTTCCGCGTCACCATAGCTGCGATCGCGTTGCAGCTCTATCTTGCGGTCCGTGGCCTGTCGTTTCGCCTCGCCTTGCCGCATGCCGGCCTGTTCTTCCTGCTGGCGCTCGCCAACAATGTCATCCCTTTCTCGCTGATCTTTGCCGGCCAGACCGAGCTTGGCGCCGGTGTCGCCTCGGTGCTCAATTCGACGACGCCGTTCTGGACGCTGATCCTCGCCAACGCCCTGACCAGCGACGAAAAGCTGTCGTGGAACAAGCTTGCCGGCATCGCCCTCGGTATCGCGGGAACGGCGGTGATGATCGGCCCCGGCCTCGTCGCCGGGCTCGGCGGTCCGGTCTGGGCGAAATTCGCGCTCATCGGAGCGTCGCTATCCTATGCGGTTGCACTGATGATTGCCCGCCGCTTCAAGGGCGTGCCGTCACAGGTCATTGCCGCCGGACAATTGACCTGCTCGACCGTTATCATGGTTCCGGTCGTTCTGTTCACCTATGATGCCGCCAATCTGTTTTCGGCCTCGCCGCCGGTCTGGGCGGCGGTGCTGGCGCTGGCGCTGCTGTCGACGGCCTTCGCCTATATCCTCTACTTCAATCTCGTCGCCTCGACCGGCGCCACCAACGCCTCGCTGGTCACGCTCATCGTGCCGGCCAGTGCCATCCTGCTCGGCTTCCTGTTCCTGGGCGAGCGGCTCGAACTGTTCGAACTCGGCGGCATGGCGCTGATCGCCCTCGGCCTCGTCACCATCGATGGTCGCCTGTTCGGGCGGCGCTAATGCATGTCGC
Source organism: Mesorhizobium sp. M0633 (assembly GCF_040320645.1). Classification (NCBI taxonomy): domain Bacteria; kingdom Pseudomonadati; phylum Pseudomonadota; class Alphaproteobacteria; order Hyphomicrobiales; family Phyllobacteriaceae; genus Mesorhizobium; species Mesorhizobium sp. M0633. The sequence goes on along the minus strand of NZ_JAMYQC010000007.1, from coordinate 69,617 downwards.
GCAAAGGTGTGCAGCGGTTTTGCGATAACGACATGCATAGAACAAGAACCTAAAGCGCGTCGCACGAGGCCGGTCGAACGCGACGCGCTTTAGAGATGGCGCTATATGGGCGTGATCGCGGGAACAGATGAACCCTGCCATTCCAGACGCCAGATACCGCCTTGCCGGAGATTCTGAACGAGATCGGGAAGGAAGGCGGCAAGGCAGGTCCCGCCGACATGTCTCACGGAAGGATACACAAGACCGGTCGCGGCGTCTTGCTTGCGGAGTTGCTTCGCCAGCGCCTGACCGGCAGGATAGGCTAAGACAGTATCCGGATCGAGCACCGGGTCCTTGCTGAACTCAGCACCGCGCAGATCGTGAAACGAGCCTATGAAGTCGGCAACGAGCTCCGCGTAGTCGGTGACGTTTTCAAACCGTTCGATCGCGGCAAGCTCGCGCGTCAGATGAAACGAGACCTCGCCGAGCGCGGTTTCCGCATCGAACCCACAGTACCAGACGCCCCTGGCATCATCGTTGAAACGATTGCCGCCCGGACGGGTGTAAGCGAACGCCGCATTGATGAAGGTGTAGCCCGGCCTCCCGAAAACCAGTTCGCGCGGATCGAGGTCGGGCAATCCCCCTTGCTGCGCCTGAAGGCGGCCGCTGGTGGCTCCTTCGAGCTCCGCAAGGTCCTCCAAATCTCCATGATTCCTGGCCAATGGCATCAGGACCGGTTCCTTGAGCCTGCCTGTCGAAATCAGCCGGATCGTGTCGCGCTGGGAAATGTCAGCGCGCGGCGGGATCTGCATTCAAAGTCCACCGCGCAAAGCGTCGATATGTTGGCGAACCTGCAGCAGCTTCGGAATGCCGCCCTCGATCATCACGTCCAGGGGGCGCCGGCCACCATAAAGAGGCCCTTTGTTCGGCAACCGCACCCATTCATCGGCAAGCGCTTCGGAGAACAGAAGCCGCAGTCCCTTGAAGATGCCGATCAGGGCGCTGATGCGTGTCAGCGAATCCTGGGAGAGAACGCCCTCCCACTCGCCTTTCTTCATGCGGAACCAGGTTCTCTCCGACACGTCGCCGATCAAAGTACAGATCTCGGTGCTGGTCAGATGCCAGATGTCTGCGAGCCTGACGATGCCGGCAACAGCCGCTGGCGTGAGCCGCGCCCGTGCCGAGGCATCCGCCAGATTTGCCGGCAAAGCCTGATTTGCAGGATCGCGAACCGCATAAGCGACACTCATTCCGACCTCCATCACTTGGCAGTCAATATACTGCCAATTGGCAGAAAATTCAAGTCCTGGCTATCTCACAACGCTGCCGATTGCCCACCGCATTCGTATAGAGTGCGTATAGCGTGCAGCATCCGGTTGGATGCGCAAAGGACGCGTCGAATCTTCAGTCGTTCCGAAAATCGATTCCGATTTCTGCCGCGGTAGCGCTGCCATTCTCGTGCTGCCACGGCTTTGCCACAAATTATTCACAGGTCCCGAGCCGGCTTTTGACAAAGAGTTTCAATGCCTAACGGCAAACGGCAGGTCGCAAATTCCACAATCTCGTCGCATTGCAGCAAAGTTTCTGCTTGCCTGTGGCACAAATGACCCTAGACTCTCGCCATAGCTCTTTAAGAGGAGGCTATGACATGGGACTGACGAGGCCGATCAACGCATTGATGATTTGTGCTGCGTTTGCATTCATCGGCGCCCTCATTATGGGCGTCCTTCCATAAAGCCGCTGAGCGGGGGAAGACCAGCACCGAATAGTCCAAACCATTTGAAAGGCCGGGCGTTTTGCCCGGCCTTTTGCATTCCCCCGATCTTTGACATTTCAAAAAGGAGCTTGCCGCCTTACGCCGCGGCGGATCCCGCCGCCTCGACTTCGTGCGACCTGATGCCGATCATGTGGCAGATGGCGAAGACCAGATCGGCCCGGTTCATCGTGTAGAAGTGGAAATCGCCGACGCCGCGCTCGACAAGGTCCAGCACCTGCTCGGCGGCCACGGCAGATGCCACCAGCGCATGCGTTTGCGGATCGTTCTGCAGCCCATCGAAGCGCTCGGCCAGCCATGCCGGCACCAATGCGCCGCACCGCGCCGAGAAGTTGGCGACCTGGGTGAAATTGTGCACCGGCAATATGCCCGGCACGATCGGTATGTAGATGCCGGCCCGCCGTGCCCGCTCGACATAGCGCTCATAGAGATCGTTGTCGAAGAAGAACTGGGTGATCGCCCGCGTCGCGCCGTTGTCGGCCTTGCGCTTCAGCATGTCGAAGTCGGTGGCGAAATCCGGACTCTCCGGATGCTTTTCCGGATAGGCCGAGACCGATATGTCGAAATCGCCGGCGCCCTTCAGCGCATCAACCAGTTCGGCGCCATTGGCATAGCCTTCCGGATGCGGCCGGTAGGCCGCGCCGACGCCCTCGGCCGGATCGCCGCGCAGGGCGACGAAACGCTTGACGCCCATATCGGCGAACTCCCGGATCACCGCATCGACCTCGTGACGCGCAGCATCGACGCAAGTCATGTGCGCCGCCGGCGTCAGCGTCGTTTCATTGAGGATGCGCTTGACGGTGCGGGCCGTCCGCTCGCGGGTCGAACCACCGGCGCCATAGGTGACCGAGACGAATTTCGGCTTGAGCGGCTCAAGCCGGGTGACCGTGTCCCACAGCCTTGCTTCCATCTCATCGTTTTTCGGCGGAAAGAACTCGAACGAAACCCTGACCTTGTCGCCGATGTCGGGGCGGCGGGAGAAGCGGAACTGGTTCATCAGGCGGTTTCCCCTATCGGATACGCATTGGCCGGTTGTCTGTCGTTGGAAGGCTCGGCAATCAGCATGCGCCGATCGCGGCCGAGCCAGAGTTTGACGGTGAGCTTGGCCTCGTTGCCGCCGCGCGGCTCGAATTCCTGGCTGTCCTCAAGGTCGAGGCCGGCCTCGGAAAACCAGTCGCCAATCTGCCGGTCGGAAAAGCCGAGACGCATATGCGCGTGCTCCTCGCGCAAGAACTCCAGCGCGTGCGGCGCGAAATCGACGATCACCAGCCGGCCGGCCGGGCGCAACAGACGCGCCGCCTCGCGGATGGCGCGGGCGGGATCGTCGAGATAATGCAGCACCTGATGGATGGTAACGAGATCAAAGGCGTCGCGTTCGACCGGTGGCGCAAAAATGTCGCCCTGGCGCACTTGCGCATTCGAAACGCCGGCCTTGTCGAGATTGGCGCGCGCCACCGTCAGCATCTCGCGCGACATGTCGATGCCGACACCGCGCCGATAGAGCGGCGAAAAGATCTCGAGCAGCCGTCCGGTGCCGGTGCCGAGATCGAGCATCGACTGGAACGGCCGCTTGCCGACGAGCTTGATGAGAGCTGCTTCGACGGCGCGATCCGGCACATGCAGCGAGCGGATATGGTCCCAGCTTGCGGCGTTTACCGAGAAATATTCGGCAGCCCGGTCCTGCCGCTTGCGCTTGACTGCGGCCAGCCGTTCGAGATCACGCTCGACCTGCGGATCGGCGCCGCGGATGCCGGAGACCAGCCTGAGCACGAAATCGCGCGACGCGTCGGAATCCGATAACCGGAAGAACGCCCACGAGCCCTCCTGGTAGCGGCCGATCAGCCCTGCCTCCAGCAGCAATTTCAAATGGCGCGAGACGCGCGGCTGCGACTGGCCGAGGATTTCGGTGAGATCTGAAACGGTCAGATCGCCGCGCGACAGCAGCGCCAATATGCGCAGCCGGCTGGATTCCGCCGCCGCCTTCAATGTATCTACCATCGTGTCGAGAGCGACATGCATGCGAGCATTCTCTTTGAAAAGATATAAACATATGTTTATGTCGGTTTGGATAGGCTTGCAAGCGCTATGTCGCTTCCGGACAAGAAAATGACGCATGCGTGGCGGATCGCGCAAAAACGGACGCATGATCGAGGCGAGAACCATGTTCGAGACGCGCAGCGGCGAAAAGCTCCTGGAAACCGACCCGGCAACGATGCCGCCGGATGGCCATGTCGTCTTCATCGGCCGCATCGCCTCGCCGTGGACGACACGGGAAACTTGCCCCAAGAACATGAAGGCCGCGCGGGAGACGGGACAGCCGGCGCACTTGGTCATCAACCCGCCTTATCGTGATGGCTTGCTTGGGCTGGAACGCGCCAGCCACGTGATCGTCCTGTCCTGGCTGCACCATGCACCGCGGCAACTGATTGTCCAGAAACCCCGCCATGCCACGGAGCCGAAAGGCGTCTTTTCGCTGCGCTCCCCTGCCCGGCCGAACCCAATTGGGCTGCATGTCGCCAGGCTGGTTGGCGTCGACATCGACACCGGCCGCGTCGATCTCGATGCCATCGACGTGCTCGACGGCACGCCGGTCATCGACATCAAGCCTTATTTCGCCTCGACCGATGCCTTCGCCGAGGCGACCATGTCCGGGCGGGACGAGTCGTCCAGATCGGGCGAGCCCCCCAGATGGGATGAGCAGTGAGCGCGCCGACCGGCCGCCGCCGCGCTATCGCCAAGGCGCTGACAGCGCTCCTGCCGCTGGCGCCCTATGCCGACATGGAAAATATCCGTGCCGATGCCGGCGCCGTGCACATGAAGAGCTTGCCGCCGAGCATTGCCGTATGGCTGGCGACGATTGCGCATATTCGCCACGCCCACACCGACTACGAAAAGCTGCTGGCCGAAGGCTATGACCGCGATTCCGCGCGCTTCTTCGTCATCGAACAGACCAACATCGTGCTCACCCGCTGGCGCGCCACCCGGCTGCTCGACGATGAGGATGAGGCGTAGAGAATGGCAGGCACACGCGTCGAGTTCTGCGGCGCTTCACCGTTGTGATTGGCGAAATCGAGAGGTGACGGCCAATCTCCCCCCAAGTGGGGGAGATGTCCGGCAGGACAGAGAGGGGCGCTGTCCCGCCGACCTCAGGTCGGCAACATCGGAACTTTCAAAGCCTGAAATAAAAAACCCGCCTCGGTGGGCGGGTCGTCGGTGCGAATCAGCACCATATCCAAATTAGTAGCATAGCTGCCGGCACAAAGCAAGAACAAAATACGCCGTGACTAGAGGTCGCGTTCCTTCGCGCCCCCCTCTGTCCTGCCGGACACATCTCCCCCCACGAGGGGGAGATTGGCAGCTTCGGCGCCTCGCTCGGTCAGCAACGTTGGAGATTGGCGAAAGCCGAGATGACGGCCAATCTCCCCCCTCGTGGGGGAGATGTCCGGCAGGACAGAGGGGGGCACGAAGGAACGCGGCTTTGACTGGCAATGCCGCCTTGCCTGGAAAACAACTAGGCCCGGTAAATCCACTGCTCCGGCACGCGTACCGAAATCTCCTCGCCGGCCGCGATCGTGCCGGGCTTCTCGACCCAGGCGACGAGCCCACGCAAGCGCTTCGCCGCCTTCGGGAACAGCAGCGCTCCGGCCTCATGGTCGGGCATCCCGGCATTTTCGGCGACCGACCGGCCGGCGATCCGGCAAGGCCCGTTCTGCGCGTCGATCTTGACGGTCGCGCCGCCTTTGAAGAACAGCTGCGTGCCGGTCGGCAGCATCGAGAGGTGCGGCAGGCCTTCGATCAGGAGATTGGCGCCGATCCATTCCGGCTTGATCTCGGCGATGCCCATCCGTTCGGCGACGATTGCCAGTTCGTCCGCTGCCACGATCGACAATTGCCGCTCGTTGCGCATCTCGGTGCCGCGCGGATACCAGGGTTCCCGCCCGCCGGAGCGCCGCGTCGTGCCGGCATGGAAATCGCCTTCAATGCCGTCGAAACCGAGTTGCAGCGTATCCACCGCTCGTGTCTCAAAACGATCGAACGGTGCGAGGTAAAGCGCTGCCACCCTGGCGGCGAGTTTTCGCGACGGGACGATCTCGACCGGAGTTTCGGCTTCGGGAAAAAGATCCAGCATGGGTTCGTGCCTCGCGTGATACGCGCAATTAGCCGCGGTCAGCTCATCAGGTCCAGTCGAAAGCGCTGATGCTCCGATCAAGACGGCTGATGCGACTATGCCAGGCGCGTTCCGATGCTGGTGCCGTTCGCGCCGAGCTAATGCATGTCGCCCAAAAGTGTGCAGCGGTTTTGGGACAACGACATGCGTAAAACAAAATCTAAAGCATGCGCAATAGCGCGCCGCCGATCGAGTAGCCGGCGCCGAAGGCGCAGAGCAGGCCGTAGTCGCCGGCCTTCATGTCGGCATGGTTCTCCGACAGGGCGATGATGGCACCGGCGGCGGCGGTGTTGCCGAGGCGCTCCAGCACCATCGGCGCGCGGTCGTGGTCGACGTCATGGCCGAACGACAGTTTCAGGATCATGGCGTTCATCCGCGCATTGGCCTGATGCAGCCAGAAGCGCCGGATCGCTTGCGGCGTCAGCCCGTGCTCGGCCAGGAATTCGACGATGAATTTGTGGCCGGCAACGGTGACTTCCTTGAACACCTTGTTGCCGATCTGCTTGATCAGATTGCCTTCCAGATCGATCATATACGGATCGTCCTGGGTGGCGCGGGTATAGTAACCGAGATTGGTGCGGATGCTGTTCGACATCTGCGTCCAGGCGCGCGTGTCGAGCACCTCGAAGCGCCCCGGCCGCTTCTCGCCCTGGGCAAGCCCTTCGACGATCATCGACACGGAAGCGTCGCCGAAGATGAAATGCGTCTGCCGGTCGCGAAAATTAAGATGCCCGGTGATGATCTCCGGCGTCGTCACCAGCACGCGCTTGTGCGCCCCTGCCCGCACCAGATTGACGGCGATGTGCAACGCCGCCGCTGCCGAAGAGCAGCCAAGCCCCATATCGAAGCCGGCGCCTTTCGTCCCCAGCGCCTGCTGCATTTCGATGGCGATCGCCGGATAGGGCCGCTGATGGTGCGAGGCCGAGCAGATCACCAGGTCGATATCCCCCGGCTTCAGCCCGGCATGATCGAGCGCCTTGCCGGCCGAAGCGATGCCGAACTCGGCCTCCAGCGACAGCGCTTCGTCGGGCCGCGCCGGGAAGCGCGGCGCCATGCGGGTCGGGTCGAGGATGCCTTCCCGTTCGATGACATGGCGGGTCTGGACGCCCGAGGCATGGACGATGAAGGCACTGTCCGATTTCTGTACCAGCGGCTCGCCCGACACCTCGCGCCGGATGTTCTCCATGTCCACCCAGCTGTTGAAGCTGGCGACGAGTTCCTCATTGGTGATCGAAGCTTCGGGGATTTCAACGCCGATGCCGCTGATGATGACGCGATGCATTTCCAGTTCGTCCCGTGCGCAGGCGTTGCGGCTTCATGTCGACGCCGCAAAAAGCTCGGCGCAACCTCTTTTGCACCTAGCCAGTTTATGCCGGCTTAAATCAAGTCCCTGGGACGGGTCTTTACCAGGCGCAGAGCTTGGTATTGGTCTGCGGGTTGTTCCAGCAGGCACCGTCATCGCGGCTGCGCACGAATTGCCCGGGCAGCGGCACGTTGCGGCGGCCGAGATTGACATAGCCATAGGCAAAACCCGGTCCGTCGATTTCCAGGACGTAGGTCGGATAACCCGGCGCCGAGATGCGAAAGCTGCCGGCATCGTCCAGCGCCCGATAGCTGCACGAGAAATAGCCGTCGTCGCTGGTGAAGCAGCGCGCTCGCTTGGCCTCCGCCGATATAGACAAGGCAAGCACAGCGGCCGCACAAACGCTGCCGCCGAAACCCATCTTTTTCAGTGTCATCATCCATCCCCATGGCCCATGAAGGGCCTTATCCCTGCCCCAGCGAGATGCGCATGACGGCGAAAGCCGGTCAAGCATCCGCTGCTGGCTGTTTTTGGGTGTAGCTAAGAGCTTCTAAGCAGAACGCCGCGCCACGATGAAGAGACGGGGAAAGCGCAGCAATACCTTGCCGCTTGCCGTTTTCGGATAGGCTTCGCTGATCCTGGCCGTGTAGCGCTTCAGGAAAAGCTGCCGCTCGTTCTCGTCGAGCGGATCGAGGAACGGCTTCAGCCCCGTCGACTTCACCCATTCGACGATCGCCTCGGCATCGGCCAGCGGATGGTTGTAGATCGTGTGCCAGATATCGAGCCGATCCGAGAATGGCGACAAAAGGTCGTAATAGAACGCGACCGGCGGCAGCGGCGCGCGGGCCGCGCGCTCGAGCTTTTCGGCAAACGGCATCTCGGCCGCGGTCTCCCGCATCAGCCGGTGCGAAGGCTCGGCCATATTAATCTGCACGGCAAGCGCGCCGCCGGGCGCCAAAAATCCCATCAGCCGCTGGAAGACCGCCGGATGCTCCGGCAGCCATTGAAACACCGCATTGGCAAAGATCACGTCGACCGGTTCGTTCGGCTGCCACGCCGCCGCATCCGCCAAGGCAAAGGTGACGCCGGGCAGGCGCGCCTTCGCCTTCTCGATCATGTCGAGGGAGGTATCGAAGCCGCTGATCTGCGCCTGCGGCCAGCGCTCGACCAGCAATTCGGTCGAATTGCCCGGCCCGCAGCCAATGTCGACCACCCGGCGTGGTTCCGGCACCGGCACCTGCGCAACGAGATCGCGCGCGGGGCGGGTGCGCTCGTCCTCGAATTTCAGGTAGAGGGCGGCGGACCAGTCGGCCATCTTGGTTCCTCAGATCATTTGAGAATTCGCCGCCCTGTAAATGTCTTACCGCGTCAGCCGCTTATACGTCATGCGGTGCGGATTGACCGCGTCCGGGCCGAGGCGGCGGATCTTGTCCTGCTCGTAATCCTCGAAATTGCCTTCGAACCATTCGACGTGGCTGTCGCCCTCGAAGGCGAGGATGTGCGTCGCCAGGCGATCGAGGAACATGCGATCGTGCGAGATGATGACGGCGCAGCCGGCGAAGCTCTCGAGCGCGTCTTCAAGTGCAGCCAGCGTTTCGGTATCGAGATCGTTGGTCGGTTCGTCGAGCAGCAGCACATTGCCGCCGGTCTTCAGCATCTTGGCCAGATGCACGCGGTTGCGCTGGCCGCCGGACAGGTTGCCGACCTTCTGCTGCTGGTCGCCGCCGCGGAAATTGAACGACGCGCAATAGGCGCGGGTGTTGGCTTCGAACTTGCCGAGCTTGACCACTTCGGCGCCGCCCGAGATCTCTTCCCAGACCGTCTTGGTCGGGTCGAGCGCGTCGCGGCTCTGGTCGACATAACCGAGCTTGACCGTCTCGCCGACGCGGATGGTGCCGGCATCGGGCTTTTCCTGGCCGGTGATCATGCGGAACAGCGTCGTCTTGCCGGCGCCGTTCGGGCCGATGACGCCGACGATGCCGCCGGGCGGCAGCTTGAATTCGAGATCGTCGATCAAAAGCGTGTCGCCAAAGCCCTTCGACAAGCCCTCGACCTCGATCACCACATTGCCGAGCCGCTCGCCATGCGGAATGACGATCTGGGTGTCGCTCGGACGCCGCTTGTCGGCTGCATCCAGCAGATCCTGGAACGCCTGGATACGGGCTTTCGACTTGGTCTGCCGGGCTTTCGGGCTGGACTGGATCCACTCGCGCTCGCGGCCGATCGCCCGCTGGCGCGCATCGTCCTCGCGGCCTTCCTGCTTGAGCCGCTTGGCCTTGGCTTCGAGATATTTGGTGTAGTTGCCTTCGTACGGGATACCGCGGCCGCGATCGAGCTCGAGGATCCAGCCGGTGACATTGTCGAGGAAGTAGCGATCGTGGGTGATGATCATCACCGCGCCCGGATAGGCCCGCAGATGCTTTTCCAGCCACGCCGTCGTCTCGGCGTCGAGATGGTTGGTCGGCTCGTCGAGCAGCAGAAGGTCGGGCTGGCGCAGCAAAAGCTGGCAAAGCGCGACGCGACGGCGTTCGCCGCCCGACAGCTTGGTGACATCGGCCTCCTTGGGCGGGCAGCCGAGTGCCTCCATCGCCATCTCGACCTGCTGTTCGAGATCCCAGAGGTTGAGCCGGTCCATCTCGTCCTGCAGCTTGGCCGACTCGTCCGCCGTCTCGTCGGAATAGTTCATCATCAATTCGTTGTAGCGCTCGATGATGGCGGTCTTGGCGGCGACGCCTTCCATGACGTTTTCGAACACGTTCTTGTTCGGATCGAGCGCCGGCTCCTGCGCCAGGTAACCGACGGTAGCACCCTCGGCCAGCCAGGCCTCGCCGCTCCACTCCTTGTCGATGCCGGCCATGATCTTGAGGATCGTCGACTTGCCGGCGCCGTTGGGACCGAGGATGCCGATCTTGGCGTCCGGATAGAAGGACAGATGAATGTTCTCGAGCACCTTCTTGGTGCCGTAGGCCTTGTTGAGGCCGGCCATGTGATAGATGAACTGGCGTGCCACGCGCGCTTTCCCTGAAAAGTCGACTGATGTCGGATTGAATGGAAGTTGGGGGCTATGTAAGCGATGCGGCCGCGAACGGCAAACAGTTTTGGCCCCAAGCGGATTTGGTCGCACCCACAAACGCTTAGCCGCTTCATTTCGTGCCGGCGCCCAGGCGAAAGCTCCGGTTAACCATTCCGCGTCAAACAATGTTGGATGGGAAATCGCTGGCAGCCGCGATTTCGGGGAGAGAGATCGGGCCGTGTTGAACAGTTTCCTGCTTTTTGCCGAAGCGGTTCTCTATTTCGGCATCATGGTCACGCTTTTCCGGTTCAGGGGCCGCATCGGCCTCGGCGTCTTTGTTTGCGCCCTTGGCGTCATGCATTTCCTGGAAACCTATCTCGCCAGCGTCTTCTACGTCGCGCTGCCGTTCGGCATGGTATCGCCGGGTTCGGCCGTGCTGTTTTCCGGCAAGCTGGTCATGCTGCTCCTGCTCTACATCAAGGAGGACGCGGCAACTGTCCGGCAGCCGATTTATGGCCTGCTGCTCGGCAATGCCCTGATGATCGGGCTCGTGCTGATCCTGCGCCTGCACGACATCGCACCGCTGCCCGACGGCAAGCTTCCCGACATCGGCTTCATCGACGAGATGGGCTGGCTGATGGTGTGGGGCACGACGCTGCTGTTCGTCGACGCCATCCTGATCATTCTGCTCTATGAAAAGCTCGGCAAATATCTGCGCAAGGCGCTTTTCACCCGCATCCTGGTCTCCGTCGCCTGCGTGCTCACCTTCGACCAGGCAGGCTTTTTCACGGCGCTGCATTTCGTCACCGGCGCGCCGGTCGCGGTGTTCTTCGGCGGCTGGTTCGCCAAGATGGCAGCGGCCCTGGTCTACAGCACCATGCTGGTCGGCTATATCAGGTGGTTCGAGGCGCGGCAGGTGCCGGCGGCGCGCGGGCTTTCCGACATTTTCGACACGCTGACCTATCGCGAGCGCTATGAGGCGCTGGTCGAGCATGTCGGTCGCGACGGCCTCACCGGTCTCCTGCACAGGGGGCGCTTCGACAGCGATGGCGAGGCCGCCGTCGCCGCCAGCCTGCGGACCGCCAGGGCGCTCAGCCTGCTGATCATCGATGTCGACCACTTCAAATCGATCAACGACCGCTTCGGCCACGCCGAGGGAGACAAGGTGCTGAAAGCCCTGGCAATTTTGCTTGGCGAACTTGTCGGGACCGAAGATCAATTGTTCAGGATCGGCGGTGAGGAATTCGCCATCCTCGGCTGGCGTCCGCAGCCGCTCGCCAGACTGCTGGGCGAAACCGTCAGGCAAGCGGTCAAGACGTCCGCGAGCACCAGCCGGTTCGACATTACCGTCAGCGCCGGCATCTCGACGGTCAGCGAGACGACCCGTTGCCTTGCCGATCTCTTTGCGCTGGCCGACCAGCGTCTCTACAAGGCCAAATCCACGGGACGCGATCGCGTTGTCGGCGAACCGGGCGGCAACGAAGCAGACGCCCGCAACACATGGACCAGGCCGGAGCGCAGCGCCGGCGCGTAACGCTGCCCAGGCCTGCGATTGGCTCAATCAGGATTGTTTGCGCCGCTGCCATCCGCCGATCGCAACCGAAACCGCCATCAGCGCGATCGCCAGCCATTTCAACGCGGTAATAATCGGGCCGGCTTCGATGTCGTAGGCAATGAACAGAAGAATGCCCGGTACCAGCAGGCCGCAGAGCACGAGCGTGATCCGGTTGATCTGCCATGACACTTTTGCCGCAAGCGCCTGGTCGCCGGGCACGGCGACAAGCGCGGCCCGCATTGCCTTCGGCGCCACCAGCGTGGTCGAAAGACGCAGCGAAATCGGCAGGCCGATGCCGATGATCAGGAAGGCGCATGCCGCCAGGAGCAGCGAAAACTTGATCGCACTGGTTTCGGCCGGTACCGGGAACAGCAGCGCCGCCAGCGGCAGGAAGACACAGAATATCCCGAGCGCGGCAATGGCGATGAAGATCGCCGCGTTGACCAGCGTGAACAATTGGTAGGTGCCGCCGCCGACGGGTTTGGCGAGCGTGGTCATGCGCGCCCACTCCACTTCGGTGTAGGAAAAGCCCGGCCACTCCATATGGCCGTCGCGGATCGCCGTCATGCCCTTGGCCCAGAACGCCAGCCGCGCCAGCGCGCCGCCCGTCATACCACTCATCGCCACCCCCTATGAATGATGCCCCCGGGATCATACCATCCCCGGTGCAAAGCGACAGTCGCGTACGGCCTGTTTACTGGAACCCGACGGCATCGACCGCGCCCTTCGGGCAGCCAGCCTTGGCTGTCGGCGCCGAGGCAAGCAGCAGGGCACCGAGCGAAGCGTTCGAAGCGATCGGGCCGGTCAGGCCGAGCGTCAGTTCGCCGATCAGCCGCCTGCCGTTCGAAGGATCGACCACGCAGGACACGCGGACCCGGTCGCCCGCGCCTTTGCCGAAGGCACTGTCGAAGGTGCTGCGGATCTGATCGGATGTCAGTTGCTTGCCGATGTTCTTGATGAAGAGATCGCGCACCGGCGACGCATTCATCGCGCGCATCAGGTTCAAAGCGACGGCGAAATACTCCTGCTGGCTCTTGCCGTAGCAGGTGCCGTGCTTGATCCATTCATGCCTTTCGAGGGCGGATGCGGTGCCCGGCATCACCTGGTCGAGTTCCGCTCGCGTTTTCGGGTCAAGGGTGACCGGCGGCAAGTCTCGCCAGTGCGCCGGATCGTCGTTCGCCTTGTCGCTTGCGGCGACCTGGCAATAGAAATTTCCGTTCGGCTGCGGCCACAACCCATGCAAGGTGAAGTGGGTCGCCTCGAAACCGGCGGCGGTCTGCGCACGGCATTCGGCCTTGCTGGATTTGGTCTCGCAGAAAGCCGGCTGCCAGCTCAGCGCGAAGACATATTCCGGCTTTCCGGACGCCGATGGCTTGTTCGGCTCGGCAGGCGCCGGTGCAGCCGGCATCGTCGACGCGCTGCCGCCCGAAACACGACCGCAGCTGATCTTAACCCAGCGGCGCTCCGGATCGGCGCCCGGCACGCGAATGAGATAGTGCGTGGGCGCGTCCTTGTTGCCGGCCAGCAGATCATAACTCTGACCAGCCGCGGTCGAGACATTGCCGGGATTCTTGCTGCTCTTGATCGCCTGCGTTGCCGGACAGGCGGCATCGGCGACGAAAGAGCCGGTCATCTTCACATCGGCCCGCGCCGCGCTTGCGCCAGCAAACGCAACAAACACCGCCCCCCATATCGCCCAAATCCGCATTCCGGCACTCCTCGTGATTCACGCCGCAAGCTAGAAACTTGCGACATGTCAGAATTACGATTTCTTTCGCCGGCCGTAAAAACAATCGCCAGCGCATTGAGACGGCTCCCGCGCGGTCGATCAGGATCCGCCCGCCTCCACCCGTTCCGTCAGGGTGCGCAGCAGATCAAGCGAGGCTTTCAGCGCGTCGGCGTCCATACCCTCCGAAACGCGGTTCGCCCAAACATGCTGGCGTGTGCCGATATTCTTGACCGCTGCCCGGCCGGCATCGGTTATCGACAACAGCTTGGCGCGGCGATGCGCCGGGTTGTCGGCGTAGGCGGCAAGCCCCTCCGCAGCCAGTATGTCGGCCAGCCGCTGTACACTCTGACGGGCGAGACCCATGTCGCGGGCGATGTCGGCCACAGATTTCGGCTCCTTCAAAACTGCACCCAAAACCTGCCAGCGCGCTGCCGTCAGCCCGGTTGGAGCGGCCAGCCGGTCGGCCGCATCCAGAAAACTGCCGTTCATCCTGAACACGGCAAGCACCAGTTCGGTGAGCACATTTGCCGCTTCGGTCCTGGTCGTCATTTCTGGCCGGCCTCGATGGTCGCGACGAAATTATTAACGGCTTCGGCTACGACCTCGGGCTTGTCAAGCATCACCCAATGGCCGCTGCCCGCCACGATCTGGCGCGGAATGTCCGTGCGCAGCCGGTAGAGCGCGGCTGGAGTGTCACTGGCCTCGGTAGCCAATACGAACATAGGCCCGCGATACGCATCGAGTGCCGGCTCCGGGTTCCATTCGGCCAGTGCCTTGCCGACACTTGCCCTCGCCGCCGGATCGACCACTGCCGCATCGGCCAGAACACGCTGGCGAACAGCCGCGTTAGGGCCGGCAATCGACGTGTAATAGGCGTTCAGGACATCACGGCCTTGCGGACCGGCCAGATCGCGGACAAAGCCGTCACGAATCGCCTGCGGCAGCGCACGAGGATCGGTCGCCGGGTCGACGAGCAAGACACCGGCGACCCGGTCGGCATGGCTGGCGGCATAAGCGAGCGCCACGCCACCGCCGCCGCTGTGCGCGACAATGAGAAACCGCTTCAGGCCAAACGCGTCGGCCACGGCACCGACATCCATTGCACGACCGTCATAACCATAGTCACCGTCCTGCGCCGGCGCGGAGGCGCCATGACCGCGAAAATCGAAGGCTACCGCCTCGCGGCCTTCGACGGAGAGCTGCATCACCCGGTCCCAGTGGGAAGCGCGGCTGCAATCTCCATGCAGGAACATGATCGGCAGGCCATTGCCGGCGTTGATCCTATAAGTGGCAAGCTGGCCTTGCGGGCCTGGAACAGTGGACGTCATCATGGTCATCTCCCTGGTTTCCTGACTGAACGCAGCAATCCCTGACAACAGGGTGATCGTCGTGAAGGCGAAGCCCGCCAGCAAGATTGCACGCCGCGAAATGGCCCCGGTGGTTTTCATAGTCATACCCCCAATCTGCCGCTGACCATTTGACAGTATGCTGTCATGTAATCACATTGACAGCATGCTGTCAACTACCGTCGAATGGGTACCTACGTCCCTTGACGTCGATCGCTGCGTCGCCCAACAGTCGCCGACGGGAGCGAGACATGCCATTTGACAAGCAGAGGATGCTGGCATCGCCGACCGGCGCCGAGCTCAACCTTTATGTGAAACACGCCATCGGCCAACCGCGCGCCATTGTCCAGGTCAATCACGGGTTGGCCGAGCACGCGGCGCGCTATGCCCGTTTCGCCGATTTCCTTGGCGAGCGCGGCTACCAGGTCTACGCGCACGACCACCGTGGCCACGGCGCCACCAAGGCGCCCGACGCGCCACCTGGCAGGTTCGCCGATGTGGATGGCGGTGCCAAGGTCATCGCCGATGTCGCCGCCGTCCATGATCTCATCGCCAGGGAACAGCCGGGCCTGCCGGTCATCGTCTTCGGTCACTCCTTGGGCGCGTCGGTCGCGCTGAACTTTGTCCTCCGCCACTCGGCGCGCATCCATGCCGCCGCGATCTGGAACGGCAATTTCTCGGCCGGACTGCTCGGCCAAATCGCGCTGGCCATGCTTGGTTGGGAAAAGTTCCGGCTTGGCTCAGACGTGCCGTCGCGCCTGCTGCCCCGGCTGACGTTCCGGGCCTGGGGCAAGGCGGTGCCCAATCACCGGACGCCGTTCGACTGGCTGTCGCGCGATGCCGTTGAAGTCGAGAAATACATCGCCGACCCGCTTTGCGGCTGGGACGCATCGGTGTCGATGTGGCAGGACATCGTCATGATGACGCTGCATTGCGGCAGCGACCGCAATTTTTCCGGCGTGCGGCGCGACCTGTTCGTCAATCTGGTCGGAGGCGAGCAAGATCCGGCCTCGGACGGCGGCAAGGCGGTCAGCCATCTTGCCGGCCGGATGCACATGATGGGTTTTTCGAATCTCGTTTCAAAGGTTTACGCCAAAACCCGCCACGAAAGCCTGAACGAGATCAACCGAGACATCATCATGGAGGATTTTGCCGCCTGGGCCGACCGCGTGCTGAGGGCACAGTGATACTGGCCCATTGCAAGGGCCGTGACAGCGGCGCGCGGGATTGATAGAGGCTGCGCTTTCGATCAACCACGGTGATCCATGACTGAGCCTCCGCTCAAAGGCATCCGCGTCATCGAACTCGCACGCATCCTCGCCGGGCCATGGGCCGGACAGCTGCTTGCCGACCTCGGCGCCGACGTGATCAAGGTCGAGAGCCCGGACGGCGGCGACGACACCCGCAAATGGGGACCGCCCTTCGTCATCGGCCATGACGGCGAGAACCTTTCGGCCGCTTATTACCATTCCTGCAACCGCGGCAAGCGCTCCATCGCCATCGACTTCTCGACGCCCGAGGGTGCCGAGACGGTGCGCCGGCTGGTCGCGACATCGGATGTGCTGATCGAAAACTTCAAAGTCGGCGGACTGAAGAAATACGGCCTCGACTATGACAGCCTGAGGAAAATCAACTCGCGGCTGATCTATTGCTCGATCACCGGTTTTGGCCAGTCGGGACCGTATGCGCCGCGTGCCGGCTATGATTTCATCATCCAGGGCATGGCCGGCATGATGTCGATCACCGGCGAAGCCGGCCGCGAACCGCAAAAGGCGGGCGTCGCTATTTCAGATGTTTTCACCGGGCTTTATTCGGTCATCGCCATCCAGGCGGCGCTTCGCCATGCCGAGAAGACCGGCGAAGGCCAGCATATCGACATGGCGCTCTACGACACCCAGATCTCGACGCTCGGCAACCAGAACCTCAACTATCTCGTCTCCGGACAGTCGCCGGTGCAGATGGGCAATGCGCATATGAACATCGCGCCCTACGAAGTGGTGCCGGTGAAAAATGGCCACATCATCCTGGCGGTCGGCAATGACGGCCAGTTCGCAAAGTTCTGCGCTGCCGTCGGCCTCGATGAGCTGGCGTCGAACCCTGACTTCGCCACCAATCCCGCCCGCGTCGCCAACCGGGCGAAGCTGCGCGAGCATATGATCGAGGCGCTGAAAGCCTTCGATCGCGACCCGTTGCTGGCCAGACTTGAGACTGCCGGAGTGCCGGCCAGCCCGATCAACAACATCGGCCAGATGTTTGCCGACCCGCAGACCATAGCGCGCGGCATGCGGCTCGACCTCGATGACGGCCATGGCAATCTCTTGCCCTCGGTGCGGGCGCCGATGGTCATGTCCGGCACGCCGCTGGTCTATGAGCGCCCGTCGCCGCGTCTCGGCGAACACACCCAAGAAATCCTTGCCGAACTGGAGAGGTCAGGAAAATGAAGACCGGCGGACAACTCATCGTCGATGCGCTCGAAGCCAACGGAACGGACCGTATCTATTGCGTACCTGGCGAATCCTATCTGGCGGTGCTCGACGCGCTGCATGATTCACCGATCCGCACAATCGTCTGCCGCCAGGAGGGCGGTGCCGCAATGATGGCCGACTGCCACGGCCGCCTGACCGGCAGGCCCGGCATCTGCTTTGTCACCCGCGGCCCAGGCGCCACCAATGCCTCGGCCGGCATCCACATCGCGATGCAGGATTCAGTCCCCCTCATCCTGTTCATCGGCCAGGTCGCCAGCCACGCCAAGGGGCGCGAGGCCTTCCAGGAGGTCGACTACGTCAGGTTCTTCGGCGATATCGCCAAATGGGTGGTCGAGATCGACGACGCCGCACGCATACCCGAATTCGTCACACGCGCCTTTGCGGTGGCGACGTCCGGTCGCCCGGGCCCGGTCGTCATCTCGCTGCCCGAGGACATGCTGACCAGCCTCGCCGAGGCACCGGACGCCCGGCATTATACCCCTGTCGAGACGCGGCCTGGCGAAGTCGAGCTCGACGCACTGGAAGTGTTGCTCAACAAGGCAAAGCGGCCCTTCGTCATCCTCGGCGGTACGCGCTGGGACGCGCAGGCCGTTGCACGGATGCGGACGATAGCCGAAGCCTGGTCGCTGCCGGTCGGCTGCTCCTTCCGCCGCCAGATGCTGTTCGACCATCTCCACCCGAACTATGCCGGCGATGTCGGCATCGGCATCAATCCCAAGGTAGCAACCGCCATCAAGCAGGCCGACCTTGTGCTGCTGATCGGCGGCCGCATGGGCGAGATGCCGTCATCCGACTACACGCTGCTGAAGAGTCCCTACCCCGACCAGACGCTGGTCCATATCCATGCCGACGCCGGCGAACTCGGCCGCGTCTACCGGCCGGCGCTGGCGATCAATGCCTCGCCTGCCGCTTTCGTCGAAGCCTTTGCCAGACGCAAGCCGGCCGCAACGCCGGTGTGGGCGGCTGAGGCAGCGAAGCTGCACGCCGCCTATCTCGACTGGTCGACGCCTCCGGAGAGCGGCCCCGGCGCCGTCCAGATGGGGCCGATCATGAATTATCTCGAAACGATGCTGCCGGACGACGCCATCCTCACCAACGGCGCCGGCAACTACGCCACCTGGGTGCATCGCTACCATCGCTTCCGGCGTTTCGGCACGCAGGCAGCACCCACATCCGGCTCGATGGGCTACGGCACGCCGGCGGCGGTCGCCGCCAAGCAGCTTTTCCCCGACCGCGACGTGATCGCCTTCGCCGGCGACGGCTGTTTCCTGATGAACGGCCAGGAATTCGCCACCGCCGTGCAATACGGGCTGCCGATCATCGTCATCGTCGTCAACAATGGCATCTACGGCACCATCCGCATGCATCAGGAGCGCGAATATCCCGGCCGTGTCGTCGCCACGGACTTGAAGAATCCCGACTTTGCTGCTTTGGCCCGTGCCTATGGCGGCCATGGCGAGACGGTGGAAAAGACCGCCGACTTCGCCGCGGCCTTCGAGCGAGCGCGGGCCAGCGGCAAGCCGTCGATCGTAGAGATCAGGCTCGACCCTGAAGCCATCACGCCGACCCGCACGATGACCCAGATTCGCGACAAGGCCTGACAAAACAGGATGATTGCCCTGTTTTGTCGTCGTGATCTGCCTATTTGGCCTTCTCGATCTGGCCGCGGATCTCGCCGTCCGCGTGGGCCGCGGTGTGGATGTTGACGTAATATTTGCCAGCCTCAAGATCGGTGGCCTGGGCATCAGTCAATGTCGCCGAACCCTTGATCGGGCTCTTCAGCTTGCCTTCGAACGGCACCACTGGATCGGCGTTTTGACCCTTTTCCGCTGGGCCGTGAATGTGTGCGGCCTTCGCCGGCCCGCTGAGGCCGGAATATCTCACGGTCCAGCTGAGTTTCTTGGTGGCGGTGTTGAACCTGAGCGTGGCGGTGCCCTTGCCCTTCGTGGTGACGGGCGGGTTCTGCTGAGCACCATCGAGCGTCGCCGCCATCTTTATGGTTTCGGCCAAGGCCGGTGAAGCAGAGAAGATGGCTGCAGAAATGGCCAGCGCCGAAAGCATCGGCGTGAAGGACTGGATGCGCATGGAAACCTCCGTTGTGACACCCTTGGGCGGGTGCACCGGCACAACGATTTTGCGAGCGGATGTTTCCGCCGGTAACGTTCATTTTACCTCCCACTAAAAAGGGGCGGTCGCCCGCCCCTTTTCCGCTACAAGCCAGTTTGACAGCCCTATTTGATGGCCTTGTCGGTGATCGCCGTCGTGTAGGCGCCGGTAGGCTCCTTGCTGATGATCTTCTGGTCGAGCAGCGCCTTGGCGGTGCGCTCGTAGGTCGCCGGATCGAGCTTGCCATCGGCATTGTCGATCAGCTTGGCGACTTCGCCCATCATGCGCTTCTGGTGATTCTCGTCCTGGCCGCCATTGTCCATGACGATGCCGGCCGCTTCGTCGGAATTGTCGACGGCGTATTTCCAACCCTTCATCGAAGCGCGCACGAAACGCACCATCTTATCCTCGAAGGCCGGATCCTTGAGCTTGTCCTCCAGGGCATAGAGCCCGTCTTCGAGCAGATCGTTGCCCATGGCGGAATAGTTGAAGACGGTCAGCTCTTCCGGCTTGTAGCCGGCGTCGATGAGCTGCCAGTACTCGTTATAGGTCATGACCGAAATGCAATCCGCCTGCTTCTGGATCAGCGGCTGCACGTCAAAGCTCTGCTTGAGCACGGTGACGCCGTCCGGCCCGCCATCGGTCTTGAGGCCAAGCTTGTTCATCCAGGCATAGAACGGATACTCGTTGCCGAAGAACCAGACGCCGAGCGTGTGGCCCTTGAAGTCGGCTTCCGTCTTGATCGGACCGTCCTTCGGGCAGACCAGCTCCATGCCGGCCTTCTTGAACGGCTGGGCGATGTTGACCAGCGGCACGCCCTTCTCGCGCGCAGCCAGCGCACCGCCCATCCAGTCGACGATGACGTCGGCGCCGCCGCCGGCAATAACCTGCTCCGGTGCAATGTCCGGTCCGCCGGGCTTGATGTCGACGTCGAGGCCCTCGGCGTCATAGAAGCCCTTGGCCTTGGCGACATAATAGCCGGCGAACTGTGCCTGGGTGACCCATTTCAGCTGCAGCGTCACCTTGTCCGCGGCCATCGCCTGGAACGCGGCAAGCGACATCGCGCCGGCCAGCATCGAAACAACAAGTCTTTTCATGTTTTTACCCTCTGAAGTTAGCGCCCTAAACCCACCGCCCCTATCCACCACGGACAGAGGGATGCCAAAACGTGACTGCTCTCTCGAAAAGAGCGACCACGCCATAAAAGACCGAACCCGCAAGTGCTGCAACTGCGATTTCCGCCCACACCATGTCGATGTTCATCCGCCCGACTTCCGTCGAAATGCGGAATCCCATGCCGACCACCGGCGTGCCGAAGAACTCGGCGACGATGGCGCCGATCAGCGCCAGCGTCGAATTGATCTTCAACGCGTTGAAGATGAAGGGCGCGGCCGCCGGCAGCCGCAGCTTGAACAGCGTCTGCCAGTAGCTCGAGGCATAGGTGCGCATCAGGTCGCGCTCCATATGGCCGGAGGCGGCAAGCCCGGCGACGGTGTTCACCAGCATCGGGAAGAAGGTCATGATGATGACCACCGCTGCCTTCGACTGCCAGTCGAAGCCGAACCACATGACCATGATCGGCGCGACGCCGATGATCGGCAGCGCCGACACCATATTGCCGATCGGCAAAAGCCCGCGCCGCAGGAACGGCACGCGGTCGGCGGCGATGGCAACGAGGAAGCCGGCGCTGCTCCCCACCACATAGCCGAAGATAACCGCCTTGAAGATGGTCTGCCTGACATCGGCCCCCAGCACCGGCAGCGATCCGACGATGCGTGCACCGACGGCGCTTGGCGGCGGCAACAGGATGAAGGGAATGCCGGCACCACGCGTCACCGCCTCCCAGATGATCAGGATCCAGGCGCCGAAGATGGCCGGAATGATCAGGCGCAGGGCGGTTGACGCCCAGCGCGATGTCGGGCGAAACGACGACAGGACCGTTACGTAGCGCCAGGCCAAAAACCACGCCGCGACGAGCAGCAGATAGAAGGATGCGCGAGCGCTGCCCTCATTGCCGGTTATGCCGGCGAGCAGCATCCACGCTGCGCCATGCGCGCCAAGGAACAGCAACACCACCCCGATCATCGGTGGAAAGTTGTCGGCCTCGATTGCCACGAGCAGCAAAATGAAAATCAAAACCGTAGTCGCCATGCCGTAACCGGGCGTAGCACTGACGAGCGGCCAAAGAAGCAGCGCGCCGACAAGCAGGACAAGCGCGGCATACCCCTGCCAGCATCGAGGCGTGATTGAGGAAAGGCTCAGGATGGAGCTCATGCCGGCCTCCCGCCCATGGCGCGGTCGACAAGGCGCCCGGCGATGCCGACGACCATCACCAGCAGCGCCGCGACCACCGACCCGGCAACCAGAGCCGACCAGATGTCGATGGTCTGGCTGTAGTAGGCGCCGGCGAGCAATTTGGCGCCGATGCCGGCGACGGCGCCGGTCGGCAACTCGCCGACGATGGCGCCGACCAGGCTGGCGGCCACCGCCACCTTCATCGAGGTGAACAGGAACGGCACCGAGGCCGGCACCCGCAATTTCCAGAAGGTCTGCGAGGCACTGGCATTATAGGTGTGCATCAGGTCGAGATGGGTGAGCTCGGGCGAGCGCAGTCCCTTCACCATGCCGACCGCCACCGGGAAGAACGACAGATAGGTCGAGATCAGCGCCTTCGGGATAAGCCCGGTGATGCCGACCGCCGCCAGCACGACGATGATCATCGGCGCCACCGCCAGGATCGGAATGGTCTGCGAGGCGATGATCCACGGCATCAGGCTGCGGTCGAGCGTCGCCACATGCACGATGCCGACGGCGATGACGATGCCGAGCGCCGTGCCGAAAGCAAAGCCGAGCAGCGTCGACGACAGCGTCACCCAGGCATTGTAGACAAGGCTGCGGTTCGAGGTGATGCTACGCAGAAAGGTGTTTTCGAAAAAATTCACCGCCACCTGATGCGGCGCCGGCAGCGTCGGCTTCGGCTGTACCAGCGTCTTGCCGATGAATTCCACAATACCCGGCGTCTGATTGGCGCGGCGGTCGAGATCGCGCTGGAACGGCGCGTTGAGGATGACAGCCATGACGTACCAGACGACGACGACGCCCAGGAGGATCGAGGTCACCGGAACGATCTTGTCGCGAAACGAGTCCATCTAGCAGGCCTCGCCGGGTAAGCGCCCTCCTCTCCCCAACGGGGAGAGGGTGGCCGGAGCGAAGCGGAGGCCGGGTGAGGGGGTAGAAATCTTTCCGTCGAGGCAAGCCAAGATCGTATCAAGGACCGCTCGGCGTTCGGCCAAGACTTCATGGTTCCAGAACCGAAGAACGGAATACCCGTGACCATTCAGCCAAGCAGTTCTCGCGGCATCGGTTGGAGATTCCGCGTGCTGGCTGCCGTCGATTTCCACGATCAGCGCGCTCTCACGACAGACGAAATCTGCAAAGAACGGCCCAAGCGGCACTTGCCTCACAAATTTGTAGCCGTTGAGATGGCGCCCTCTTAGTTCCCCCCAAAGCCTGTATTCAGCCTCGGTCTCGTCAAACCGCAGCTTTCGAGCGCGAGCGGTCGCCCCGATCTTTCTTTTGGTCGGATCCGCCAAGGCCCCCTCACCCGACCTCCGCTTCGCTCCGGCCACCCTCTCCCCGTTGGGGAGAGGAGGGAGCTCATCTTCCGCCGCCTCAATCATCATAGCTGTGCCCTGCCCTCAGCCCGTCGCGCACGCGTGCCGCGATGGCCAGGAACTCCGGCGTCTCGCGGATATCGAGCGGCCGCTTTTTCGGCAGCGTCGATTCTATGACGTCGCTGACACGCCCCGGGCGCGGCGACATGACGACGATGCGCGTCGACAGATAGACCGCCTCAGGGATCGAATGGGTGACGAAGCAGATAGTCTTGTTGGTCCGCTCCCAAAGCTCCAGCAACTGTTCGTTGAGGTGATCGCGCACGATCTCGTCCAGCGCGCCGAACGGCTCGTCCATCAACAAAAGGTCGGCATCGAAGGCGAGCGCCCGCGCGATCGAGGCGCGCTGCTGCATGCCGCCCGAAAGCTGCCAGGGGTATTTCTTCTCGAAGCCGCTGAGGTTGACAAGGTCGAGAGTGCGCTTGATGCGCGCCGCCTGCTCCGCCCTGGACAGGCCCATGATCTCCAGCGGCAGTGCCACATTGCGCTTGATCGTGCGCCACGGATAAAGTGCGGCCGCCTGGAAGACATAGCCATAGGCGCGGCTCTGGCGCGCCTGCTCGGGCGTCATGCCGTTGACGGAGATGGCTCCCGATGTCGGCTTCTCCAGATCGGCGATGACGCGCAGCAAGGTCGTCTTGCCGCAGCCGGAGGGCCCGATGAAGGACACGAATTCCCCCTTGCCGATGGTCAGGTCGACATTCGACAGCGCCTGCACCGGACCATCATTGGTCTGGAAGGTCAGGCCAAGCTTGCTTGCCGAAACAACGGCTGGCGATACTCCCGTCATCGGCCGTAGCCTGTCGCTTCCGGCCACTGCGGCGCCGGCCGGAATCCCATTGATTTTACCCTGATGTTGCTTTCCACTCGCCCAGTCCTACTCGCCCCAGTTCTACTCGCCCCAGTTCTACGCGCCCCAGTTCTATGCGCCCTTGTCCCATCAGATAGACGCCCGGAGTTGCCCCGATGTCGCCCAAACCAACTTGCCATCTTATCCGCCCTGAAAGCTCTTATGAAGGCAAGCAGGGCCTGAGTTATTTCGCCGGTATCGCCGCCGAAACAGTCGGCTCGTCCGGCATCTGCATGCATCTGCTGACCATGCCGCCGGGTGCCCGCGCCAAGGCGCATATGCACGAAAACCATGAAACCGCGATCTATGTGCTCTCCGGCGAAGTCCATACCTGGTATGGCGACCGGCTCGAACAGCATATCGTGGTCAAGGCCGGCGATCTTTTCTATATTCCCCCCGGCGTGCCGCATCTGCCGGCCAATCTGAGCGACGGCCCCGCCTCGGCGGTCATTGCCCGAACCGATCCCAACGAACAGGAAAGCGTCGTCCTGCTGCCGGAACTGGACGGGTTGGTCGCCTGACGCCGGCATCGAGGCAGCGGTCGTCATCGGCACCGTCACGAACATGATTTCAGCGGCCCTATCTCCTCAAGGCCGGGAATGGTCACGAAGAAACCGTCCCCTCCTCTGTTGATGACCTTGACGACATCCGTGGTCGTGCCCTCCTCGCCCTCGGCGAAACAGGTGGAGCTCAACAACAAGGTGCCAGGCGCTGTCGTCAGTCGCTGTGCGAACTGGCAGCCGCTGCCATAGGTTTCGACGCCGTCGGCGGTCAGCACGACATAATCGTCGCTGTCCTGATAACCGAGCCGTACACCAGCGCAACCGACCTCATTGCCAAAGGAGCCGGCAAGGACGTCAGCCGCCGCCGGCCCGGCGGCAAGGATCACCGCGGCCATTGAGATAATCGCTCCGTGGCTCGCCAAGCTCAAACGCCCGTCGCCGGGATGCCCGTCCGTTCCACCTTGCGCGGCGCGGAAATTTCCTTCCACGTCGACAGCGCCCGGTTGACCGCCGCGTTCGGCTCGCGAGCGACGAACTCGCCATGGCCGGGCTTCGCCTTGACCTCGTTTTCCTCGATCGACAGTTCGCCGCGCGAGAAGACGAAGCGCGGCAGGCCGGTTACCTCAAAACCTTCGAAGACATTGTAGTCGATCACCGACTGCTGCTTCTTGGCCGTGATCTTCTTCTTGCGCTTCGGGTCCCAGACGATGATGTCGGCGTCCGCGCCTTCGACGATGGCGCCCTTCTTCGGGTACATGTTAAGGATCTTGGCGATGTTGGTCGAGGTCACCGCGACGAACTCGTTCATCGTCAGCCGGCCGGTGTTGACGCCGGTCGTCCACAGCACCGGCAAACGATCCTCGAGCCCGCCGGTGCCGTTCGGGATCTTGGTGAAGTCGCCGACGCCGTTGCGCTTTTGTTTGGTGGTGAAGGCACAATGGTCGGTCGCCACCACTTGCAGCGACCCGGCCTGCAGGCCGGCCCACAGCGAATCCTGGTGCCATTTGTTGCGGAAGGGCGGGCTCATGACACGCCGCGCCGCATGGTCCCAGTCCTTGTTGAAATATTCGCTCTCGTCCAGCGTCAGGTGCTGGATCAGCGGCTCGCCGAATACCCGCATGCCTTTCTGGCGCGCCCGGCGGATGGCTTCGTGCGCCTGCTCGCAGGAGACATGCACGACATAGAGCGGCACACCGGCCATGTCGGCGATCATGATGGCGCGGTTGGTCGCCTCGCCTTCGACTTCAGGCGGGCGCGAATAGGCGTGTCCCTCCGGGCCGCTGTTGCCCGCCGCCAGCAGCTTCTGCGACAGCGCCGCCACCACGTCGCCATTCTCGGCATGGACCAGCGGCAGCGCGCCAAGATCGGCACAGCGCTGGAACGACGAATAGAGCTCGTCGTCATCGACCATCAGCGCGCCCTTGTAGGCCATGAAATGCTTGAACGAGGTAATGCCCCTGTCGACGACGGTGGCCATCTCGTCGAACACCTGCTTGCCCCACCAGGTGATCGCCATGTGGAAGGAATAGTCGCAGGACGCTTTCGAGGTCTTGTTGTCCCACATCTGCAGGGCCTCGAGCAGCGACTGCTGCGGCGCCGGCAGACAGAAATCGACGACCATCGTCGTGCCGCCGGCAAGGGCCGCGCGGGTACCGGATTCAAAGTCGTCGGCCGAATAGGTGCCCATGAACGGCATTTCGAGATGGGTATGCGGGTCGATGCCGCCCGGCATCACATAGCAGCCGCTGGCGTCGAACTCATGGTCGCCATGCAAATCCGAGCCGATGCCGATGATCTTGCCGTGCTTGAACAGCACGTCGGCCTTCCACGTGCGGTCGGCGGTGACGATGGTGCCATTCTTGATGACTTTGGACATTTTCATGTTCCCTTTGTTCTCTTCGCGCTTCTTGTGAGCGGCGTTGCGAGGCTATCCCATCATTCGACAATCACCGCCGTGTCGACGACCGCATGGAACAGCACGTCGGCGCCGGCCGCTGCCCATTCCTTGGTGATTTCCTCGGCCTCGTTGTGGCTGAGACCGTCGACGCAGGGGCACATCACCATTGCGGTGGGTGCGACGCGGTTGATCCAGCAGGCGTCATGGCCGGCGCCGGAGACGATGTTGCGATGCGTATATCCCAGGCGCTCCGCCGCATCCCGCACAGCCTTGACGCAGCCCGCGTCGAAAGTGACCGGGTCGAAATGGCCGACCTGCTCGATTTGATATTTGATGTCGAGCGCGTCGCAGATCGTGTCGATGCCTTCGCGGATGCGCCCGTCCATGGCGTCCAGCACCTCCTTTTCCGGCGAGCGGATGTCGATGGTGAAGACGGTGCGCCCGGCGATGATGTTGCGCGAGTTCGGATAGACCTCCATATGGCCGACCGCGCCGACGGCGTCGGGCTGATAGTCCATGGCGATCTCGTGCACCAGTTCGATCACCCGCGCCATGCCGAGCCCGGCATTGCGCCGCTTCGGCATCGGCGTCGAGCCGGTGTGCGCCTCCTTGCCGGTCAGCGTCACCTGCAGCCATTTCAACCCTTGCCCGTGGGTGACGACACCGATATCGATGCCCTCGTCCTCAAGGATCGGGCCCTGCTCGATGTGCAATTCGAAGAAAGCGTGGATCTTGCGCTCGCCGACTTTCTCGGTGCCCTTCCAGCCGATCCGTTCGAGCTCCTCGCCGAATTTCTTGCCGTCCTTGTCGACATGCGAATAAACGTCGGCCTGGTCGAGCACGCCGGCGAATACCCCGGACGCCATCATCGCCGGCGCAAAGCGGGCGCCTTCCTCGTTGGTCCAGTTGGTGACGACGATCGGGTGCTTGGTCTTGATGCCGAGATCGTTGAGCGAGCGCACGACCTCCAGGCCGCCGAGCACGCCGAGCACGCCGTCATACTTGCCGCCGGTCGGCTGGGTGTCGAGATGGCTGCCGACATAGACCGGCGGCAGGCTGGGGTCGGTGCCTTCGCGACGGGCAAACATCGTACCCATCTCGTCGACGCCCATTTCGAGCCCCGCCTCATCGCACCAGCGCTTGAACAGATGCCGCCCTTCGCCGTCCTCGTCGGTAACGGTCTGGCGATTGTTGCCGCCGGCAATGCCGGGGCCGATCTTCGCCATCTCCATTATCGAATCCCACAAACGGTCTGAATTGATTCGCAAATTCTCGCCGGGGGCGGCCATATTCTAAAACCTCATTGGTTGTGGCACGCCAGCGTCCCCCTCCCCCTCGAGGGGAGGGTGGCCGCGAAGCGGTCGGGTGGGGTCGGCTGACATGCGCGCGACCTTCTCCTTGACCACCTGTGCGACATGCCAGGCGCTGTTTATGACATCGGGCTCATCGACGCGAAAGATATCGAACCCGAGCGATCGCAGATAGGCATCACGGACGGCGTCGTGCCGTTTGCCCTTCTCCTGTTCGTGCAGATCACCATCGACTTCAACGACCAGCTTTACCGCAAGGCAAGCAAAGTCGACGATATAAGGCCCGATCGGACACTGGCGGCGGAACTTGATGCCGGCCGATTTCAATTCGCGCAGTTCATACCACAGCAGGGATTCGCCTTTGGTCGCATGAACTCGAAGCGCGCGCGCCTTTTGGCGCATTTCGAAGCTCACGCGGGTCCGGGGCATCATAGGCACCTATGCGGCCGAAGGTCAGGCTGGCGCACTGCCGCACCGACCCCACCCGGCCGCTTCGCGGCCACCCTCCCCTCGAGGGGGAGGGAAAGCTGCGGCAAATTCGTCAATCCACGGCCCTCAGCACTTCGCGCACATGGTCGATCAATTCGTTGATCTGACCTTTGGTGATGATCAGCGGCGGCGATAGCGCGATGATGTCGCCGGTGGTGCGGATCAATGCACCACGCTCGAACGCCTTGACGAAAGCCGAGAAGGCCCGCTTCGTCGGCTGGCCGGTGATCGGCGCCAGCTCGATCGCGCCGATCAGGCCGATGTTTCTGATATCGATGACGTTCGGCTCGCCCTTCAGCGAGTGCAGCGCGTCCTCCCAGTACGGCGCCAGTTCCTCGCCGCGCGTCAGCAGCCCCTCTTCCTTGTAGGTGTCGAGCGTGCCCAACGCCGCCGCGCAGGCGATCGGATTGCCCGAATAGGTGTAGCCGTGGAAGAACTCGATCATGTGCTCGGGCCCAGTCATGAACGCGTCGTGGATTTCCTTCTTTACGAACACCGCGCCCATCGGGATGACGCCGTTGGAGACGCCTTTGGCGGTGGTCATGATATCCGGCGTGACACCGAAATAGTCGGCGGCGAACGGCGTGCCGAGACGGCCGAAACCGGTGATGACTTCGTCGAAGATCAGCAAGATGCCGTGCTTGGTGCAGATCTCGCGCAGCCTCTCGAGATAGCCCTTCGGCGGCAGGATGACGCCGGTGGAACCGGCCACCGGCTCGACGATGACGGCGGCAATGGTCGAGGCGTCGTGCAGTGCGACGATGCGCTCCAGCTCGTTCGCCAGTTCCGCGCCATGCTCCGGCACGCCCTTGGTGAAAGAGTTCTTTTCCGGCAGATGCGTGTGTGGCATGTGATCGACGCCGCCGAGCAGCGTGCCGAACATCTTGCGGTTGGTGACAATGCCGCCGACGGAGATGCCGCCGAAATTGACGCCGTGATAGCCGCGCTCGCGGCCGATCAGACGGGTGCGCGAGCCCTCGCCTTTTACGCGGTGATAAGCGATTGCCATCTTCAGCGCCGTCTCGACCGATTCCGAGCCGGAATTGGTGAAGAACACATGGTCCATGCCCTTCGGCGCGATGTCGACCAGCCGGTTCGCCAGCTCGAACACGATCGGATGGCCCATCTGGAACGCGGGTGCGTAGTCGAGCTCTGCCGCCTGGCTCTGGATCGCCTCGGTGATCTTCGGGCGGCAGTGGCCGGCATTGACGCACCACAGGCCGGCGGTGCCGTCGAGCACCTTGCGCCCGTCGCTGGTCGTATAGTGCATGTCCTTGGCCGACACCATCATGCGCGGCGCCTGCTTGAACTGCCGGTTTGCCGTGAACGGCATCCAGAATGCGCTGAGATCGTTCGGCGTGACTTTCAGCCGGTTGGACATGACCAAGACTTCCCCTTGTAACCTGTTTCGGTGCGGCTAACGCTTGGTCTTTCCAACGCTTGGTCTTCGCGACGTTTTCGTGCTACGCAAATTTTTGACCGGTTGGACAAACGTTAGCACCGCCTTATCAGCGGTCAAGGGATTACTAGCGGAAATGCGGCTTTCGAAGTGCGCTCCACAGGGCGAGGAAAAACTGGTCCAGAGAATTGGTCCAGACACTCCTCACGGCGAAGGTTTTGCGGGGTGACGGGGGCGGTCGAAAGCTCCCCTCCTCGCCGCACCCGCATTCAGCTGGAAAAGCGCGAGCTCATCCTGGAGGCGGCGCTAGAAGTCTTCTCCACCAACGGTTTTCGCGGCTCGACCATCGACCAGATCGCCGAAGCCGCCGGCATGTCGAAGCCGAACCTGCTCTATTATTTCCGCCGTAAGGAGGACATCCACGAGACGCTGATCCAGCGGCTTCTCGACACCTGGCTGGCGCCGCTGCGCGAACTCGACGACATCGGCGATCCGCTAACCGAACTGCGCAGCTACATCAGGCGCAAGCTGGAAATGGCGCGCGATTTCCCGCGCGAGAGCCGGCTGTTCGCCAATGAGATCCTGCAGGGCGCGCCGCGCATCATGCCGATGCTGGAAGGGGAGTTGAAGACGCTGGTCGACGAGAAAGCCAACGTCATCAAGGGCTGGATGCGCGCCGGCAAGATTGCCCGCACCGACCCCTGGCACCTGATCTTTTCGATCTGGGCGACAACGCAGCATTACGCCGATTTCGACGTCCAGGTCCGCGCCGTGCTCGGCCCCGACCGCGGCGGCGACGGCCGCTTCGAGGACGCCGCAAGATTTCTTGAGCAACTGTTCATCGACGGGCTGAAGCCGAAGGGCTGACGACCATGATCCCGAAAAGTGGAAGCCGGTTTTCGGACAAGATCATGGTCAAAACAAAGATAGGGTTCAGGCGCTGCGCCGCTCGGCCGGAAGCGTCTCCAGCAGTTGTTCGAGCTTGGCGATCGAGTTCTGCTCGGCGAGCGGCGTGTAGACGATCAGCTTCATGTCCGAGCCGTCGTCGATCGACAGGCTCATATGCTCGAACGCCATGGCGCCTGCCGTCGGATGCCTGACATGCTTCACACCCGACAGGTTGCGGGCCACATCGCGCAGCGGCCACCATGCCCGAAACTCCGGGCTCGAGCGTGTCATCAGCGCGATCAGCCGCTCGAAATCCGGGTCGCCGACATATCTGGCGCTTTCCGCCCGGAATGACGCCAGCACGGCACGCGCCAGTTCCTCCCAGTCGACGAGCAGGCGCCGATGCTGCGGGCTGGTGAAAACCATATGGACGATGTTGCGGGCATCGCCCTCCAGCAGGCCATAGTCGCCGAACACGGCTGCCGCGGCAGAATTCCAGGCCAGCACGTCCCAGCGCCGCCCAAGGACATAGGCCGGCTGCAGGACCAGGCTCTGCAGCATGTGCAGCAACGGGCCATCGACCTTTTCCGGCGCATCGAGACGACGCTCCGGCTGCGGCCGGCCGGCAAGGATGAACAGATGCCGTTGCTCGGCCGTGTCCAGGCGCAACGCCTGACTGAGCGCCGTCAGCACCTCCACCGATGGCCTGACGTCGCGGCCCTGCTCCAGCCAGGTGTACCAGGTCGTGCCAACGCCGGCGATCATCGCCACCTCCTCGCGCCGCAGCCCGGGTGTGCGCCGGCGCAGGCCGGTCGAGATGCCCGTGGCCGATGGCGTCAGCCTTTCGCGCCGCGAACGCAGAAAGGCGCCAAGCTCGCGGCGACGGCTGCCTTCGGCAGAATGCGTGGTGGAATCCATCGGCGCTATTATAGCAGTACCGATACCAGGATAAAGTTTGAACTGTTTGGCATGCGTCTGGTGCCCCATCTTTCTGCTCAGAGCGATGACATGGAGGCTCTGAACATGGAACTGAAAGACAAGACGATCCTGATTACCGGCTCGACCGACGGCGTCGGCAGAGTCGTGGCGCAAAGGCTCGGCGCCGGCGGCGCCCGCATCCTGGTGCATGGCCGCGACGCGACAAGGGGCAAGGCGACCGTGGCCGAGATCGAAGCCGCCGGCGGCAAGGCCGAGCTGCTTGTCGCCGACCTCTCCTCCCTGGCCGAAGTCCGCCGCCTCGCCGAAGCCGTCCGCGCCAGGACTGACCGGCTCGATATCCTCATCAACAATGCCGGCGTCGGCACAGCCGGCCCCAACGCGAAACGGCAGGTCAGCGCCGACGGCTACGAGCTGCGCTTTGCCGTCAATTATCTCGCCGGCTTCCTGCTCACTACGGAGCTGCTGCCGCTGCTCAAGGCCAGTGCGCCGGCGCGCATCATCAATGTCGCCTCGGCCGGGCAACGGGCGATCGACTTCAGGGATGTCATGCTGACCCGCTCCTACGACGGCGTTCGTGCCTACTGCCAGAGCAAGCTGGCGCAGATCATGTTCACCATCGATCTGGCGGAGCAGCTGAACGGCACCGGCGTCACGGTCAACAGCCTGCATCCGGCAAGCTACATGAACACCACGATGGTGCGGCAGGCGGGCGTCACACCCTGGAGTTCGGTCGAAACCGGCGCCGAAGCCATCATCAATCTCGCCACATCGCCCGCGCTGGAAGGGCGAAGCGGCCTCTATTTCGACGGCCAAAGGGAATCCCGCGCCGATGCGCAAGCCTATGACGCGAAGGCGAGGCAGCAGTTGCGTGAATTGAGCCTCGGTCTTGTCGGGCTCGCACCCGCTTCCGCCACATCGAAGAAAGAAAATTCATGATCGAGAAAACGCAGCACGCCGTGATCATCGGCGGCTCCTCCGGCATTGGCCTCGCCACCGCGAAAAAGCTGCTTGGCCCGGGGATGAAGGTGACGATCACCGGGCGCAGCAGGGAAAGGCTCGACAATGCATGGCAAAGCCTTGGCGGCGCCGTCGAAAAAGCTGCCTTCGATGCCGCGAAGCCGGACGAGGTTCGCCGGTTCTTCAACGAACTCGGCCCTTTCGATCACCTGGTGCTGGCCGCCAGCGGCGGCAAGGGCCTCGGCCCGTTCGAAACGCTTGACCTGACCGACATCGGCGGCGGCGTCGACGAGAAGGTCCGGCCACAGCTCTCCTGCCTGCAGGCCGCCTTGCCGACGCTGAACAAGAGCGGCTCGGTGACTTTCATCTCGGCGGTGTCGGCGCAATTGTCGGCGCCGGGTGTCGCCGGCATCGCCGCCGTCAACGGCATGCTGCTGACCGTGGTGCCGATCCTCGCGATGGAGCTGAAGCCGTTACGCGTCAATGTCGTGGCGCCGGGCGTCATCGACACGCCGTGGTGGGATTTCCTGCCCGATGAACAGCGCCATGCGGTGTTTGCCGAGTATGCCGGCAAGACGCCGGTCGGCCGTATCGGCCGCGCCGAGGACGTCGCCAGCGCGATCGCATTCCTCGTCTCCAACGGGTTCATGACCGGCCAGGTGCTGACCTGCGACGGCGGCCTGCGCTTTGCGGCGTGAGCGGTGATGCGTCCACCGTTTCGGGACGGTCGCTGCTATGCCGCCTGCCCCATCAGCGAGAGAAACCCGCCGGTCAGCGCGACATTGGCGACAAACCCATTGATTCGGGCTGCGCGTTCCGGCCCCTGATGGTCCCAGAAATTGTGGAACATCGGCGTCGCGGCAATGAGGAACAGGATTAGCGCCGCCGCCGCGACAGCAGTCCACAAACCCGTCAACACCAACGCGCCGGCGCCGATCTGCAGGACGATGCCGGCCCACAGCGCCAGCCGCGCCTGCGGCACGCCGCGCGTCGCCATCAATTGGGTCACGAAAGCCCGGTTCTGGATGTTGCGCAGGCCGGCAAAGACGAAGGCGCCACCAAGCAGCAGACGGGCGGCAAATAGAATCTCGTTCTCAAAGTTTGCAAACATGTTCTTGATCTCCAACTGAAAACGGGCGCGCAGCTCGCGCGCCCGTTTCGTCGATCAGGCGGCCTTGGCTGCCGGCATCGGATGAAGGGCGTGGAACGGGATGCAAAGCCGGTTCCAGGTGTTGATCATGCCGAGCGCGACCGACAGCTTGACCAGTTCCTCTTCCGAGAAATGCTCGAGCGTCTGCACATAGAGTTCGTCCGAAACACCGCTTTCGGCGATCTTCGTCACCGCATCCGTCCAGGCAAAGGCGGCGCGTTCGCGTGCCGAAAATAGCGGCGATTCCTTCCAGGCCGAGACGAGATAAAGCCTCTGCTCAGTCTCGCCATCGCGCCTAGCCTCACGGCTGTGCATCTCGACGCAATAGGAGCAACCATTGATCTGCGATGCCCTGAGCTTGATCAGATGCAGCAGGCTCGCCTCGAGCCCGCATTCGTCGACCGCCTTGTTGAGTGCCGACACCGCCTTCATGATCTCCGGCGCCTTGGCGAAAAATTGCATCCGCTGTTTCATCGTCTTTCCTTTCATGCTTGCTTGGTTGAACTGGATTTCTGCGGCCGCTGATGGCGCGCCACAAAGGCGCAACTGGCAGCAATCGATCTCGGATCGCCTTCTGCCGCGTAAGTGGCCACGATGTCGGACAGCTTGGTTTCGGCAAGTGCGGCACGATAGGCGCGCTCGGCCTTCAGCATCGCGGCATTGATGCCGCATAGTTTGACGTAGGCCGATGCATCGAGCTTGACGGGACCGTTGCGGCGGATCTCGCCGCAGCGAAAGGCAGGTTCGCGCCCTTCGACAGCGAGCACGATATCGAGCAGCGTAATGCGCTCGGCCGGCCGTGCTAGCCGATAGCCGCCGGACGGCCCCGGCACTGATTCCAGAATGCCGGACGCAGTCAGCGCGTTGAGATGCTTAAGCAGATAGCTCGGCGACAGCCCGAACGCCTCGGCCATGGCAGCACCTGGCAAGGTCGCGGCGCCATCAACGCCGGCGAGCATCGCGGCGCAGTGGATGGCCGCTTCGACGCCTTCGCCCAGCTTCATTTCGCTCTCCTGTTCATGGATATAGATTATCGTGGATAACTTTTATCCGCAATAGGAAAGTCAAAAAGCGGCGCCATGAACGCCGCTTTTTTTCGCAATGCTATTCCGCCGCCACCTTGGCCATCGGATTGTTCGGATGCGTCGTCCAGTTGGCATAGATCGGCGACACCGGCCTGCCGGTGCGCTGGTCCATCACGCCGACCGCCAGCGCCTCCATGGTGATGCAGTTCTCGACCGGACAGACATTGACGCAGAGATTGCAGCCGACGCATTCGGCCTCGATCACCTCGAAATGCCTGACGCCATCGACGATTGCGGTGATCGCCTGGTGCGAAGTGTCCTCGCAGACAATGTGGCAGCGGCCGCATTTGATGCAGGCATCCTGGTCGATATGCGCCTTGGCGACGTAGTTGAGGTTGAGATACTGCCAGTCGGTGACGTTGGGCGTGGCACGGCCGACGATGTCGTCGAGCGTGGCATGGCCCTTCTCGTCCATCCAGTTTTCCAGGCCGGCGATCATCTCCTGCACGATCTTGAAGCCGTAGGTCATCGCCGCCGTGCACACCTGCACATTGCCGGCGCCGAGCGCCATGAATTCGGCGGCGTCGCGCCAGGTGGTAATGCCGCCGATACCGGAGATCGGCAGGCCATGCGTTTCCGGATCGCGCGCGATCTCGGCCACCATGTTCATGGCGATCGGCTTCACCGCCGGACCGCAATAGCCGCCATGCGAACCCTTGCCGTCGATCGTCGGCTCCGGTGCGAAATTGTCGAGGTTGACGCCGGTGATCGAATTGATGGTGTTGATCAGCGACACCGCGTCGGTGCCGCCGGCAAGGGCAGCGCGTGCCGGCTTGCGTATGTCGGTGATGTTGGGCGTCAGCTTGGTGATGACCGGCATGCGGGTATTGGCCTTGCACCAACGCACCACCATTTCGATGTATTCCGGCACCTGGCCGACCGCCGCACCCATGCCGCGTTCCGACATGCCGTGCGGGCAGCCGAAATTGAGCTCGATGCCGTCAGCGCCGGTCTCCTCGACCACCGGCAG
Organism: Mesorhizobium sp. M0633; assembly: GCF_040320645.1. NCBI lineage: Bacteria > Pseudomonadati > Pseudomonadota > Alphaproteobacteria > Hyphomicrobiales > Phyllobacteriaceae > Mesorhizobium > Mesorhizobium sp. M0633. Next base: position 34,047 of record NZ_JAMYQC010000007.1, on the reverse strand, counting down.
GATCGCCTTCCAGGCATGCTCCTCGCACGGCACCATCAGCGAGACGACGATCGCCCGGTCGGGCCAGTCCATCTTGACCTGCTTGATCTCGCGCAGATTGACCTGCAGGTCACGGTCGGTGATCAGCTCGATATTGTTCAGACCAAGCAGGCGACGATCGGCGCCCCAGATGGCGCCGTAGCGCGGCCCGTTGACGTTGACCACCGGCGGCCCTTCTTCGCCGAGCGTCTTCCAGACAACGCCGCCCCAGCCAGCCTTGAAGGCGCGGATGACGTTATAGGCCTTGTCGGTCGGCGGCGCCGAGGCCAGCCAGAACGGGTTCGGCGATTTGATGCCGACGAAATTGTTGCGGATGTCTGCCATGCTCATGCCCTCCCGTTCGAGGTCAGTGCCCGATGAATGCTTTCCGCCGCGTCGCGGCCTTGTGCGACGGCCGAGACTGTCAGGTCGTCGCCGCCAAAGATGCAGTCGCCGCCGGCCCAGACGTTTGGCAGCGAGGTGCGGCCTTCGGCGTCGACCTTGATGCGGCCGGCTTCCAGGTCAAGCAAAGCCCCGCTGCCGTTGAGCGCAGCCGGGACAAAACTCTGGCCGATCGCCTTGAACACCTGGTCGGCGGTCAACGTCAGCCGCTCGCCGGTGCCGACGAGCCGGTCGCCGTCCATCGCGGTGTATTCGAGCTCGATCGCCGACACCTTGCCGGCGTCGGCAATGACCCGCTTCGGCTGCAACCAGTGCCGGATGATGACGCCGTTGGCGGCAGCCAGATCCTGCTCGAATTCGGAGGCGTTCATGTGCTCCGGGCCGCGCCGATAGCAGATCGTTACCTCTTCGGCTCCGAGCAGCTTCGATTGCACCGCCGCGTCGATCGCCGTCATGCCGCCGCCGATGACGACAACACGCCGGCCGACCGGCAGGCTGGCCAGATCACTGGCCTGGCGAAGCTCGGCAATGAACTCGACAGCATTGCTGACGCCCGGCGCCTCCTCGCCATCCGCTCGCAAGGCATTGACGCCGGCAAGCCCCATGCCGAGGAACACCGCATCGTAATTCCTGGTCAGATCCGACAGCTGGTAATCACGGCCGAGCGCCTTGCCGTTCTGGATGTCGATGCCGCCGATCGACGTGACATAGTCGACTTCAGCCTGGGCGAAATTGTCGACGCTCTTATAGGCGGCGATACCGTATTCATTGAGGCCGCCGGGCTTTGGCCGAGCTTCCAGGATGGTCACGTCGTGGCCGTAGCGGGAGAGCCGATGCGCGGCGGCAAGCCCCGCCGGTCCGGCGCCGACCACGGCGACCGTCTTGCCGGTCGGTTCGGGGCGCTCGTAGAACTGCTTGTTTTCGGCCATGGCGACATCGGTGGCGTAGCGCTGAAGGCGACCGATCTGCACCGGCTTGCCTTCGGCCACCTCGCGCACGCAGACTTCTTCGCACAGCGTCTCGGTCGGGCAGACGCGGGCGCACATGCCGCCCAAAATGTTCTGATCAAAAATAGTCTTGGCTGAGCCGATCGGATTGCCCGTCGAAATCTGGCGGATGAACAGCGGGATGTCGATCGAGGTCGGGCATGCATTCATGCACGGCGCATCATAGCAGAAATAGCAGCGGTCGGACTCGACCAGCGCCTCGTGATGATCGAGCGGCGGGTGCAGGTCGGCGAAGTTATCAGCATATTGGTCCGGCGAGAGCCGCCCGCCGGCAATGCCTTGCTTGAACTGGCCTTCTGGCATCGTCAGTTCCCCATGTTCTTGTTTTGGGGAAGGCTAGCACGTTTTATTTTTTTATCAATTGGTCAATTTTCGGTGCAAACCGCTGAAAGGGCTGAACAAAACATGATAGATGCACTCATGTTTTTTGAGCACCGTCCGTTGCGCCTCAAGGATGCGGCGCGCAGAATTGGCTATCAGGGCGGTAGGCGCTTGAGCATCGTGCGCGACTTTCAAACATTGGAGAAGGTGATGGACATTGTTCAGGAGGCGGTTCAGCGGTGGGAGCCTGTGCAAGATTTACCGCTGGCTGCCTGCCAGGTGTGGCGTCTGAAATCCGACAACTACTTTGAATTGGCCGTCGAAGGCGACTTCTTCGTCGGGACGTCCGAACGAACCCTCAAGATCAACTTCCACGGAGTGCTAGCAATTTCGGCTTATGACGACATGTTGGGAGTGACCCATGTCAGCGCTAGCAGCTCAATCCCCTTGATTGGCTCTGGCAGGCAAGCCTCCTATAGATGGCCCCTCCTCCGAGTCGAGAACTCGCACTGGTTGCGATCAATACCCGGGCCGACAGACGACTGTTCGCATTTCCTATTGCTCAGTCTCGAATGCACGGTAGAGGTGATTGCTCGTGAAGCCATAGCCGCTTGGATCTGATCACTGCGTTGCGCACCACGCCTTCCACAACCATTCCGGGCAGCGGGATAGGCCTTAGACTGGTGATGGTCCGCTCTGGTCAGGGAAGTGAGCGACATCCGGCGCATGGATCAACAACCCCTCGTTGACTGAGAGCAAAGTCGAAAACCGCAGGGCGCGCAACCCGGTAACATTTCCAATTTGCCGTCATCTTTTTTGGCCGCTGTCGGATTTTCGTCGTGAAGATCGTCCTAGAATGGATCGCGCATGATCGATGTACAAACCGCAAGGAGCACGACAATGCCACAGTCCCCCATGCCCTTCTTCTGGTACGAGCTGATGACCACCGATCTCGACGCCGCCGAGGCGTTTTACACCTCCGTGGTGGGCTGGAGGGGGCAGCCTTTCGAAGGGGCCCAGGGCATGCCGCGCTATATCGTCATGAATGTCGGCGAGCGCGGCGTCGGCGGGTTGATGACGCTGCCCGATGACGCGCGCAAGATGGGCATGCCGCCGGCCTGGGTCGGTTATATCCTCACCAGGGATGTCGATGCCGCAACGGCCTCCCTCAAGAAGGCTGGTGGCGCGGTTCACCGCGAGCCCGACGACATTCCCGGCGTCGGCCGCTTCGCCGTCGTTGCAGACCCGCAAGGCGCGATGTTCAACTTCCTGCAGCCCAGCGGCCCCGACCAGCCGCCGCTACCGTTGGCGACCCCCGGCAACATCGGCTGGCATGAGCTCTACACGTCAGACTGGAAGGCGGCGTTCGATTTCTATTCCAGCCAGTTCGGCTGGGAGAAGGGCGACGCCATGGATATGGGTCCGATGGGCGTCTACCAGCTTTTCGCCTTCGGCGGCGAGCCCGTTGGCGGCATGATGAACAAGCCCGAGCAGATCCCGGCGCCGGTCTGGCAGTTCTATTTCAACGTGCCCGGCATCGACGCGGCAGCCAAGCGCGTCACCGACAATGGCGGCAAGATCCTGATGGGTCCGATGGAGGTCTCCGGCGGCAGCTGGATCGTACAGTGCACAGACCCGCAAGGCGCGCACTTTGCTCTGACAGCGCCCGGGCATTAACGCCGCGCTGATCGCGGGGCCGCCATCGTGCGGCCCCAAGGCTGCAGCACGCCTCACGACTCACTCACCGACAGTTGAATGCAGGCCGGACTATGTGAATGGTCCGGCCTTTGGCGATGACCTATGGCCGGGCTAGGTGAAAATGGAGTCGTAGATGAAGCTTTTCGAAGGCCTCGCCGGATATCAACCGTTCGCCCTTGCCGCCTTGCGCATCATGACGGCGCTGCAGTTCATTGAGCACGGCACTCAGAAATTGTTCAATTTCCCCGTCGGCGACCATGCCGGCACCATGAGCGGGCTATCGCTGACCGCGGCCATCCTGGAATTCGGAGGCGGCATCCTGCTGGTATTGGGGCTTTTCACCAGGCCGGTGGCATTCCTTCTCAGCGGCGAGATGGCGATCGCCTATTTCATGGCGCACATGCCGCGCGACTTCTTCCCGGTCAACAATGGCGGCGATGCGGCAATATCGTTCTGTTTCATCTTCCTGTATCTGGTGTTCGCCGGCGCCGGCGCCCTGGCGCTGGACAACCGCCGCGGTGCCTGAAACGTCACCCACGCATCCGCTCGAAATTCGCGTCGAACAGCGGGATCGGCTGCATGCGCGCAGCGTGGCGTTTGCCCAGAAGCTCAATCTCGAAGCCGTCGGCTTCGTCGGCAATCTCTTTCGGCACATAGCCGATGGCGACGGACTTTTTCGAATGATGCGCGTAGCCGCCCGACGTGACCCAACCGCGCACGGCACCGCCGTACCAGATTGCCTCGTCGCCGATGACGTCGGCATCGACAGTATCGACGACAAAGGCCCGCAGCCGCAGTCTGCCGCCTTGCTTGCGCTCGGCCAACGCCGCCTGCTTGCCGATGAAATCGGCCTCTTTGCCGTAGGCGACGAAGCGGTCGAGGCCGGCCTCCAGCGGCCCATAGATCGGCCGGTATTCGCGCGCCCATGAGCCGTAATTCTTCTCGAGCCGCAGCGCATTGAGCGCGCGCGAGCCGAACAGGCCGATGCCGAATTCCTCGCCCGCCGCCATCAGCGCCTGACAGGCGGCACGCTGATATTCCGGCGCCACCCAGATCTCGTAGCCGAGGTCGCCGGTGTAGCTGACGCGCCCGACCAGGCACGGCGCCATGCCGATATCCATCCTGCTGATGGCCATGAACGGAAAGGCCGTATTCGACACGTCAGATCGTGTGACCTTTTCAAGAAGGTTCCGCGCGCTCGGCCCGGCGATCGATAAGCCGGTGAGTTTTGCTCCCAGCGCCTCGATGCTAACAGAGTCGTCCTTCGGCAGGTGCGCTTCGAACCAGCGCATGTGGTACTGCTCGGCGACACCGCTGCCGGCCAGGAACCAATCCTTACATGCAGAATTTGGACCGCCGAGATTGGCCAGCGTGAAATCGCCGATTAGCCTGCCGTCTTCCTTCAGCATCGGCGCCAGCGTCATGCGGCCGGGCCTTGGCAGCTTGCAGGCCAGCAAGCGGTCGAGCCAGGTTGCTGCACCCGCGCCGGTCACTCTGTATTTGGCAAATGACGAGATTTCCGACAGACCAACGCCCTGCCGAACCGTCTCCACTTCTTTCGCGACATGCTCGAAGTCGCTCGAGCGGCGCCAGGAGAATTCGTCCTTGACCCCTTCGGGCGCATACCACAGCGGCACTTCCAGCCCATAGGCGACGCCCCATTGCGCGCCCTCGGCCGACAACAGATCATAGACCGGCGTGGTCTTGAGCGGTCGCCCAGCCGGCAGTTCCTCGTTCGGGAAGCGGATCGAAAACCGCCGCGAATAGTTTTCGCGCACCTTGGCATTGGTGTAGGCCATCGTCGCCCAGTCACCGTAGCGCGACACATCCATCGCCCAGATGTCGGCGCCGGGATCGCCCTCGATCATCCAGTTCGACAGCGCCAGGCCGACGCCGCCGCCCTGCGAGAACCCGGCCATGACACCACAGGCCACCCAGAACCCCGGCAGGCCGCGCACCGGCCCGACCAGCGGATTGCCGTCCGGTGCGAAGGTGAAGGGTCCGTTGATGATCTGCTTGATGCCGGTGTTCTGGAACGCCGGGAAATGCCGGAAGCCGACCTCCAGCGACGGTGCGATGCGGTCGATGTCGGGTTCGAGCAGCTCGTGGCCGAAATTCCATGGCGTCTGGAACTCGGACCATGGCTTGTTGGCCTTTTCGTAAGTGCCCATGAGCATGCCGCCGCGTTCCTGGCGCAGATAGAGCTCGCCGTCGAAGTCGACCGCATGGATGATCTCCGTGCCGGTCTTCTGGTTCCAGGCGGCGACCTCCGGCATGTCCTCGGTGATCAGGTACATGTGCTCCATCGCCAGCACCGGCAGCTCCAGCCCGACCATGCGGCCGACCTCGCGCGCCCACAGGCCGCCGGCATTGACGACATGTTCGGCCACAACCTCGCCCTTGTTGGTGATGACGCGCCACAGCCCGTCGGCGCGCCGCGCAATGTCCTCGACCTTGGTGAAACGCTCGACCTCGGCACCAAGCTTCCTCGCCGCCTTGGCGTAGGCGTGGGTAACGCCGGACGGGTCGAGATGACCGTCCTCCTTGTTGCGGACGGCACCGACGAACTGCTTGGGATCGAGCAACGGCATCAGCTCGGCCGCCTCGTCAGGCGATATTTCTTCGAGGTCGATGCCGAGATAGCGGCCCTTGGCGACGACGCCGCGCAGCCAGTCGAGGCGCGCCTCGGTCGCCGCCAGCAAGACGCCGCCAGTCAGATGCACGCCGGTCGCCTGGCCGGACAGTTCCTCGATCTCCTTGTAGAGCGAGATTGTGTATTTCTGCAGCTTGGCGACATTGGGATCGCCATTGATCGTGTGCATGCCGCCGGCGGCGTGCCAGGTCGAGCCGGAGGTCAATTCATCGCGCTCCAGAAGCACGATGTCTGTCCAGCCGTGCCGGGCCAGATGGAACAGCACGGAGCACCCGACGACGCCACCGCCGATAACCACGACCTTTGCATGCGATTTCATGGGATTCTCTCTGACGCCAACGAGTTGGATGGGAACGATGAATTCGGGGAGGAGCCCCACGAGCGCGAGCCTTCGATCATCACGGCTCGCTTTGCCCGATCGCTTCCTTGCGCTTGGCCACGTACGTCTCAAGCGCCTCGCGCCTGGAGACTTCCATCACCGGCTCGACATAGTCCTCCAGCGCCTTCTTCCAAAGCCTCGTCGCCCGCGCCGTGGCATCGAGCCCGCCAGCCTCCTGCCAGGCCTCGAAATTTTGCCAGTTGGACAGCATCGGCTGGTAGAAGGCTGTGGCGTAGCGCTCCAGAGTGTGCGGCTCGCCGAAGAAATGGCCGCCGGTCGGAACCGCACCCAGAGCCTCGACAGCAAGCTCGGCCTCGTTGACCTCGATCGGGCGCAAAAACTCCATCATGTGCTGGATCATCTCGACGTCGATGATGAACTTTTCGAACGACGCTGTCAGTCCGCCCTCTTGCCAGCCGGCGGCATGGTAGACCAGGTTGCCATGGCCGAGCACCGCGCCCCACAGCGCCATCAGCGTCTCATAGGCGCCTTGCGCGTCGGCGGCATTGGAAGCCGAGCCCGGCGTTGTGCGATAAGGCAGGTTGTAACGCCGCGCCAACTGTCCGGACGCGATATTCGCCTTGGTGTTTTCAGGCGTGCCGAACGCCGGCGCTCCCGATTTCATATCGACATTGGAGGTGAAGGCGCCATACATCACCGGCGCTCCGGGGCGGACGAGCTGCGTCAGCACCACGCCGAACAGCGCCTCGGCATTCTGCTGGGCGAGCGCGCCGGCAAGCGTCACCGGGCTCATCGCCCCCATCAGCGTGAATGGCGTTACCGCCACCGACTGGCCGAACTCGGCCATCGTCATCAGCCCCTCGGCCATCATCTCGTCGAAGCGGCGCGGCGAATTGACCGAAATGATCGTGGTGACGCCGGGATCGTCGCGCATCTCGTCAAGCGTCAGTCCGCGCGCGATTGCCATCATTTCGATGCCGTCGAGCGCCCTGCCGCTGCCGATGGCCGAGACGTGAAAGCTTTTGTCGGTCAGTGTCAGATTGGCGAAATAGGTGTCGAGATGACGGGAATTCGCCGGCAATTCTACCGGCGCGCAGACCTGGTTGCCTAGCATGTGGATGCAGTTGAAATGCTGCGCCAGCCGGACGAGATCGGAATAATCGCGCAAATTGCCGGCACGGCGGCCGCGCTCCATGTCGTGCACATTCGGCGGCCCGGCGACGAGCGTGAAGTTGATGGTATTGCCGCCGAGGTGGACGGCATGGGCGGGATTGCGCGGCGTCAGCGTATAGCTGGACTGCGTCGTCTTCAGCGCTTCCTCGATCATGCCGCGATCGATGCGGACGTTCATCGTTGCATGATCGACCTTGGCCCCGGCCTTCTCGAACAGCGACAGCGCCCGCGGGCTCATCACCTCGATGCCGAAATTCTCCAGGATATGCATCGACGCTTGGTGGATCGCCTCGATCTGGTCGGCCGAGAGCATCGCCATCGGCGGATAAGGGTTTGTCACCCGCCTGAGCGGCAGTTGCGGGATGGCGGTCGGTCCCCTGTTGCTGGTTCGCTCGGCGCCGCGCTTGCGTCTTGGTTCGCTCATGCGGCGCATCAAAGCGCCGGCACGAGGATCGAGCTGTCAAGAATCCGCCACCTGCGGGCGTGATTTTAGCCAAGGCGCCATTGTGGGAATTTCACGTCGGTAAAAGCGACAACAAACGTCGGAATGTTTATACCTGCTCAGTGTCGGCCAAAGCGGCCGATGAGCCGTTAAGGAACGCAGCAAGATTCCTTTTATGTTTTCGGCCTAATGCTCTTGCAATGCGTAGGTTGAGTTTTAGTAAAATTGTAGCGATTGCCGTGCCGCTGGCGCTTTCGGCCTGCGCAACGCCGCCGAACCACATCAACGATGTCTGCGCCGTTTTCGACCAGAATGACGGCTGGTTCGACAATTGGCAGGCGGCGGCACAACGCACCGAGCAGAAATACGGCGTGCCGGTTCCCGTGCTGATGGCGACGGTGCGCAAGGAATCCGGCTTCAAGAGCAACGCAAGGCCGCCGCGCACCAAGCTGCTGGGCTTCATTCCCTGGAAACATATCTCCAGCGCCACCGGCTTCTCGCAGGCGCTCGACGGCACCTGGGCGCAATACCAGAACGAGACCGGCAGCTGGGCGGCGCGCCGCACCAGGTTTGCCGATGCCGTCGATTTTGTGGGCTGGTATCATTCCAAGACCGCCGACACGCTCGGCGTCGCCCGCAACGACACCTACAATCTGTATCTCGCCTACTATCTCGGCTGGAATGCCTATAAGCGCGGCAATCGCGGCGACGCCGACGTGCAGCGCTATGCGCATGCCACCGAACAGATGGCGCAGGACTACGCCGCGCAGCTTCGGCAATGCGCGCCCTAGCCTATTAACGGCTCTCAGCCGCCCTTGGGTTTGCGCGGCTTGCGGGTGGCGTCCTCGGCCTGTCGGCCGTCGCCGACAGTCGGCGGCATGATTGGTGCCACCTGGCTGTCGGCAGAGCTTGAGGTGCCGGTCTCTGAAACCTCGTCGCGAACCTCGTGACGGCGGGCTTTGGCGACCGCTTCGGCATTCTCCACTGCCTGACCCTCGGCATCGGCTTCAACGCTGCCAGTCTTTCCATGCGGGCGCTTTGGCGGATCTCCGGCAAAGCCCGGGCCAACACCGTGGTTTGCATCATCCGGCACGCCCTCATTTGCGGCGTGCTCCTTGTCGAATTTGATCACCGGCTCCATTTTCGCCAGCACGTCGTCGGACAGCCAGCACAAGCTCATATGGCCGTCGCCGAGATTTTTGACTGGCGGCACCGTGGTTTCGCAAAGGTTGTCCGGCACCAGTTTCTTGTAGCCGCAGCGCGTCTGGAACGGACAGCCGGACGGCGGGTTCATCGCCGAAGGGATGTCGCCCTCCAGCACGATGTGCTTCTTGACCACGCTTGTGTCGGCGATCGGGATCGCCGACAGCAATGCCTCGGTATAGGGGTGATAGGGCGGCGCGAATATCTGGTCGGTCGTGCCTTGCTCAACGATATAGCCGAGATACATGACGACGACGCGGTCGGCGATGTAGCGCACCACCGACAGATCGTGGCTGATGAACAGCATCGTCGTCTTGTTCTTGCGCTGGATGTCCATCAAGAGCTCGGTCACCGCGGCCTGGACCGACACATCCAGTGCCGAGACCGGCTCGTCGGCCACCACCACCTTGGCGTCGCCGGCAAAGGCACGCGCAACGCCGATGCGCTGTTTCTGGCCGCCTGAAAGCTGGCGCGGCTTGCGTGTCTCGAATGCCCTCGGCAGCTTCACCAGGTCGAGCAATTCCAGCATCCGCTTGCGTCGGTCGGCCACCGTGTCGCCGACATTGAACTTTTCCAGCGTACGGATGATCTGCGAACCGACCGAATGGCTGGGATTGAGCGTGTCGAACGGATTTTGGAACACCATCTGGATCGACGACACCGTGTCGACGCTGCGCTTCTCGATCCCGGTCGACTGGATCTCCTTATTGCCGAGCTTCACGCGGCCGGAGCTTGCCGTTTCGAGGCCGAGCAGCACCTTGGCCAGGGTCGATTTTCCGCAGCCGGATTCGCCTACGATCGCGACGGTCTCGGATTCGCGCGCCATGAACGAGATCGTCTCGTTGGCCTTGACGACACGGCCCTCGCTCGAGCCGAACACTTCGCTGCCGCCGACCTTGTAGTACTTCCGGAGGTCTTCGATCTGGAGCACCGGCGCACCGGGCACCACCCGCTCGTTGACCTTCTTGGCGCCGGGCGGCAGCGCCTCCCAGTCGATCTCGTTGAAGCGCACACAGCGCGAGAAATGCCCGTCATGGCCTTCGACCGCGATCATCGGAATTTCGGCGGCGTTGCAGACGCCCTCGACGAAATGGTGGCAGCGCGGCCCGAAATTGCAGCCCTTCGGCCGCTCGTGCGGTAGCGGCAACTGCCCCGGGATGGAAATCAGCGGCCGCGAATTCTTGTCGGCGCCCGGCAGCGGGATCGAGCGGAACAGGCCTTGCGTGTAGGGATGGCGCATCCGGTCGAAGACGTCCTTGATCTTGCCCGTCTCCACCGCTTCGCCCGAATACATCACCGTGATGCGGTCGCAGGTCTCCAGGATCAGGCCGAGATTGTGCGACACGAAGATCATCGAGGTGCCGAACTTCTCGCCCAGCCCCTTGACCAGGTCGACGATGCCGGCCTCAACCGTCACGTCGAGCGCTGTCGTCGGCTCGTCGAGCAGAAGCAGCGCAGGCTTCGACAGCAGCGCCATGGCAATGACGATGCGCTGCTGCTGACCGCCGGAAAGCTGGTGCGGGTAGGAACGCATCATGCGCTCGGGATCCGGCAGCTTCACCGCGCGCACCATTTCCAAGGCGCGTTTGTAAGCTTCGTCCTTCGACACCTTGTCGTGGATCAGTGGCACTTCCATCAGCTGCTGGCCGACCTTCATCGCCGGGTTAAGACTGGCCATCGGTTCCTGGTAGATCATCGCGATCTTGTTGCCGCGGATAGCTCGCAGTTCTTCGTCGGACAGTTCTCCCATGTCCTTGCCCTGGAATTTGATCTTTCCGCCAACGATCTTTCCGATGTTGGAGAGGTCGCGCATGATGCCCAGCGACACGGTCGACTTGCCGCAGCCGGATTCGCCGACAATACCCATCGCCTCGCCGGGCATGACCGTGCAGGAAAAATCCATGACCGCCGGGATTTCGCCCTTGCGGGTGAAGAAGGAGATCGACAGGTTCTCGATCTCGATGATCGGCCCATTGGTCGGCCCATTGGTCGGCTTGGCGGGATTTCGAACTGCCTCATTCATGGGTCGCTCCAATCCTTGTTCTTCAGGCATGTCGGGCCGAACCCGGCATCGATCTTCCCGGCATCAATCTTTCATAGACTGTTCGCGCAACGAATCCGCCAGGAGGTTGAGGCCGAGCACGAACGACATCAATGCGATCGTCGGCGGCAGCGCCGGGTGGATGAAGGAGCGCAGCAGCCGGCTGGCATCCTTGATCGCCGTGCCCCAGTCCGGGCTTTCCGGCGCCAGTCCCAGCCCGAAATAGCCGAGCGTGCCGAGCAGGATCGTGGTGTAGCCGATGCGCAGGCAGGCGTCGACGATCAGCGGCCCGCGCGCATTGGGCAATATCTCCCACAGCATGATGTACCAGGGCGATTCACCGCGCGTTTGTGCCGCCGCAACATAGTCGCGCGTTTTGATGTCCATGACCAGGCCGCGCACGATGCGGAACACGCCGGGGCTGGAGGCGAACACCACCGCCACGAAGATGTTGAGCTGGTTGGGATCGATGTGGATGATCTTGAACGGATCGGCATCGAAGACAAGGCCCGCATAGATCCAGCCGCCAAGTACCAACGTCAGGCCAAGCAGGATATAGAGGCGGTCGGGGCGGTTCTTGTAGCGCGTCCAGAACAGCACACTGAAGAAGATGATCGGAAACAGGAAGAACAGCCCTGCCATCGCGTAGGGGATCGGCGTGTCCATGATGCCCGGCGTCACCAGCAGGTAGAACAGGAGGATCACCGGGAAGGCCAGCACAAGGTTGGCGAGGAAGGACAGCACCGTATCGATCTTGCCGCCATAATAGCCGGCCGGCAGGCCGAGCGTAATGCCGACCATCAGCGCAAAACCGGTCGCCGCCGGCGCGATGATCAGCACGATCTGGCTGCCATAGACCATGCGGGAGAACACGTCGCGGGCGAGCTTGTCGCCGCCGAAATAGTATACAAGTTTCGACGCCGGCTCGATTGCGCCCGGCAGCGCGTCCTTCATGATCGGCACTTGGGCGAGCGGATCGAAGGGCGAGATGGTCGACGCGAAGATCGCCGTAAACAGCCAGAACAGGCAGATGCCGACGCCGACGATGCCGACGCCGCTGTCGAAAAGCTGGCCGTAAAGGCCTAGCTTCTTCTTGTAGCCGAAGCTCGCCCCCATCACCAGGGCGAGAGCGATCCAAACCGGCCAGAAGCGGGTAAGCACGCCGAGTACGACGTTGAAGGCGCTGAGATATTCGACCTGCATCCGCCGGTCTCCTATTGAACTCTGATGCGCGGATTGAGGAACGCGTAGCCGACATCGGAGATGAGCTGTGTGATCAGGACGATAAACACCGAGACCAGCGAGCAGCCGAGCAGAAGATCGATGTCGTTGTTGCCGGCGGCCTCGACCAGGGTGTAGCCGAACCCCTGGTAGCGGAACATCACCTCGACGATGACGACGCCGGTGAGCAGCCAGGGGAACTGCAGCATGATGACCGTGAATGGCGCGATCAGCGCGTTGCGCAGAGCGTGCTTTATCACCACGCTGCCGAAGGAGAGGCCCTTCAGCCGGGCGGTTCGGATATATTGCTGTGTCATCACCTCCACCATCGAGGCGCGGGTCATGCGGGCGATGTAGCCGATGCCGTAGATCGCCAGCGTCATCACCGGCAAGGTGAAATTGTAGAAGGTGATCCCTTGGCTGGCCGAGGCCGCCGAACCGTTCAGCACGCCGAGCCAGGAGGCAAAGATCACGGTGAAGATGACGCCCGAAACATATTCGGGCGTCGCCGTCGAGGCGATCGACGCCACCGACAATGTGCGGTCGGTGCGTGAGCCCTCGCGCATGCCGGCAAGAATGCCGATCAGAAGCGAGACCGGCACCATGACGGCCAGCACGCAGAGCATCAGGATGCCGGTGGCGCTGAGCGCCGGAAAGAGTTTCGAAGCGACCGTCGTCTTGAACTTGGTCGAGCAACCGAAATCGCCTTGCAGGATGCCGGAGAATGTCGGCACGACCGGATCGTTGCAGAAGGAGAAACGCTGTGCGGGCTTGCCGGTCGCCGGGTCGGTCACCGGCTGCTTGGGCATGATGCCCAGCCATTGGCCGTAGCGGATAAAGAAATTCTGCCGGTAGCCATGGTTGACCAGCCAAGCCTCAAGCTGCTCGGCGGATGTGTGCATTTCGGTCTGGCTGATCGCGAGCTTCTTCAGATTAGGCCCGAGATTGACCAGGAAGAAGACGATCATCGTCAGGCACAGCATCGTCACTGCCATGGTGCCGAGACGCCTGATAACGAAAGAAAGCATGGCGGTCCCCTGCCGGTCGGGTTGGGGGGTGGAACCGGTTTGCAAGCCGTGCGCTGCCGCCAGCGGCAGAACAAGCCTTCAGACCAGTCCCAGATGCAATACCCTTTTTATTGCAGACCCAGGCCGAAGAGTCCGCAACTTTTTGCTGCGTCGACTTCCGGTCCAAGGACCATGCAAAGAGCGAGGGAAAGGGGCGAGACGCCCCTTTCCGGATCGTCCGGTCAGGCCTGGTCGAGCCAGACCTTGCCGTAGTCGCGCTCGAAGGTCGGGTGCATCTTGTAGTTCTGCACCGCCTTGACCGAATGGCTGTAGAGCTTGCGCCAATAAGGCTGGATGATAATGCCGGAATCCTGCAGGATCTGCTCGATATCCTTCATCATTTCCTTGCGCTTGGCGGCGTCGGCAACTGCCAGCGCAGCGTTGAGCTTGGCATCCCACTCCGGATTCGACCAGGCCGTCTCGTTCCAGGCCTCACCTGTGCGATAGCCGATCGCCAGAACCTGGACGCCGAGCGGCCGCATGTTCCAGTTGGTCATCGACAGCGGATACTTCGTCCAGTCGTTCCAGAAGGTCGAACCCGGCAGCACCGTACGCTTGACCTTGATGCCGGCGTCGCGCATCTGCGCGGCGATCGCATCGCCGGTGTTCTTGTGCCAGTCTTCGTCGACCGTGATCAGCTCGTGCTCGAAATCGGCCTGGCCGGCTTCCGCCATCAGCGCCTTTGCCTTGGCCGGGTCGCGAGCAACCTTCGGCAATTCGTAGTATTCCGGATGGATCGGGGCGACATGGTGGTTTTCGGCAACCGTGCCGGCATTGCCGTAGCCGAGTTGCAGGACGACATTGTTGTCGACCGCGAGCTGCAGCGCATTGCGAACCTTCTGGTCGCCGTAAGGCTTGTTGCTCACGTTGGTGCGGCAGACGATCGTCGACGCGGTGACGACCTCCGACTTCGCCAAATCCATGCCGTCGAGGATCGACACATAGTCGGCCGACGTTTCGAAGTTGGTGTGCACTTCGCCTGCCTCGAAGGCGCTGACCATGGCCGCCGGATCGGTGCCGTAGTCGATGAACTCGATGCCGTCGAGGAAGACCTCGCCGTCCCACCACTTGTTGTCTTCACGACGCTTGTAGACCACTTTCTGGCCGACATCGTAGGAGACCAACTCGAACGGCCCAGTGCCGATCGGGCAGGCTTTGAAGTCGCCGCCTTTTTCGTCGAACGTCTTGTGGACGATGAGGCCGGGATAGTCGCACACGTTGGGAATGAGGGCGATATCCGGCTTGCTGAGCGTCAGCTTGATCGTGTGGTCATCGACCTTGGTCACCGCGCTCTCATCCAGCTTGTCGTCCTTGACCAGCGAACCGAGGCGACCTGGCATGGAATTGCCTTCGGCCTTCTTGTCGGCCCAACGCTTGAGGTTGAAGATGACGTCGTCTGCGGTGAACGGATCGCCGTTGTTCCAGGTGACGCCTTTGCGCACATGCAGCGTGTATTCGGTGGCGTCGTCATTCACGTCCCAGCTCTCCAGCAGATAGGGGCGGAACGTGTATTCGGTGGTGTATTTGACCAGCGGCTCGAGCGCCTGGCGCTCGGCATTGGCGATTTCCGACCAGTCGGACTTGCGCGGATCCTTCGGATCCTTGATCCATTGCGCGACCTTCAGTATGCCGCCTTTCTTGCCCTTCACCTCTTCCGCCTTGGCCGGCGTGGGGTCTGCGAGGCCAAGCATGCCATAAGCCATCGCCGTCGACGCGCCGAAGACGCTGGCGAGAGCCAGAAATTCGCGACGATCCATCTTGCCTGCCTTGGCATCTTCGGCCATGGCCAGGATGTGATCGGGAACGCGGTCGCCGTTACTCTTGTAGATCGTCAT
Organism: Mesorhizobium sp. M0633; assembly: GCF_040320645.1. Classification (NCBI taxonomy): domain Bacteria; kingdom Pseudomonadati; phylum Pseudomonadota; class Alphaproteobacteria; order Hyphomicrobiales; family Phyllobacteriaceae; genus Mesorhizobium; species Mesorhizobium sp. M0633. The sequence continues at coordinate 18,626 of NZ_JAMYQC010000007.1, read as the reverse complement.
GACTAACTCCCATTGTTGGCTTTCTGCCTTTTAACATTCCGCATCCGCGCCATGATGTCAAAGACGGCAGGGATTGGGAACATGCCAAGGAATGTGCAACTTTGAAAGCAGGGCGGTTCGCGCGATAACGACAGTCTTGGCGCAAATTTGCTACTGCGCCAGGGATTTCGTCCGAAATCCCCACGGGCAATTAAACTGGGACATTCGCCGCTGCGCCGTTGGTTCTTCAGACAACCAACTGTTCTGCGCGAACGGCCGGTTTCAATATTCCCGTTCGTAGAAAACACCGCCTTTGGCTTCGCCGGCGTCGGTTGCCTCGCCACGCAGCTTGACGCCGCGCCCGACGTCGAGATCGACGGTTGCCTTGCCCGAGCCCGGCCTGTCGCCCTTCTGGATCGTCACGTAGGTGCGGTCGTTGAGATACTTGCCCGCCGAGACGGCGGTGCCGCCCTGTTCGTCGGTGATCACGTCGAGGTCGTCGACGCCGATCGCGCTGCGCAGGTTCTGCAGCAGGGAGGTCGAGCCGCCGACGCCGGCCAGTTGTCCGGCAGCCTCGGCAAGCTGCGCGATCTGCAGCGGCGACAGGTTCGACATCGAACGGCCGAAGATCAGCTGCGCCAGCACCTCATCCTCCGGCAACGCGGGTACCGAGGAGAAGGTGAATTTCGGGTTGTTCGCCTCGCCCGACACCACGATAGTCACGGTGGCGCTGGTCGTCTTCGATTGCGCCGTGAGATTGAGGTAGGGCACCAGAGAGCCGGAAAAGCCGACGGTGCCTTCCGTGAAGGTCAGCCGCTTGGCAAGGATCGTCAACCGCCCGCGCCGCAAGGTGAAGGTGCCGACCGCCTGGGGTGACGATGCCGGGCCGGTCAGCCGCAGCGAACCGCCGAGCTCGGCGTCGACACCCCTGCCCTGGATGAAGATCTGGCTCGGCGCATTGACCGTGACGTCGAGATTGAGGCCGCTGCCGCCGCCACCGCTGCTTGCAGCGGCCGGGCGCAACGCCTTGTCCTGGGCACGCACGGCGGCCGGCGCATTCTTGTGCTTGACGTTGAGCTCGGCCAGCGAGCCGGGCAGCTTTTCCGGTACGGTGATGACGGTCTTGGCCAGGTTGACGGTACCGGAAATCACCGGCGCGGAGATGAGCGGTCCCTTGACGGTCAGGTCGCCGCCAAGATTGGCGGTGACCACCTTGCCGTCGGTATAGCGGCCGTCGACGAGCTTGATCGACAGATCGGCCGGAAAACCCTTAGCCGGATCGATGCCGACGGTGCCGCTGGCCGAAAGGCTGCCGCGTGTCGACAGCGTGCCGGTCAGGCGATTGATCCTGGCCACGCCATTGCCGATAGCGACATCGGCAGTGATGTCGTTGATCGCAAGCCCCGAGCGCGCGTCGAGCAGGCGGGCGCCCGACGTGCGGACCGTGCCTGAGATCACCGGCGACGTCGCCGGGCCGCGCACCTGCACATCGACGTCGGCCGTGCCGCTCAGGGACAGGCCTTGCGCGGCGAGTGTCCTGGTGAGGAAGGCGAACGGCACCTTGCCGGAAAAGTTGAGATCAAGGGTGGGCCCGCCTGATGTCGTCATCGTGCCGCCGCCCTTGAGGCCGAGGCCGGCGGCATCGCTCATGTTGGCGTCGAAGGTCAGTCTGTTGCCCGAATACGTACCTGAGGATGAAACGCCCATGTCGCCGAAACCTGCACCACGGGTCTGCGACGTCTGAACGCCTGCGGCGTCGATCTTGAAGGCAACGGCCGGATTGGCCGGCGCGCCCGTCACCTTCACAGTGCCTGAGATGGAACCGGCGGCATCGAGGCCCGGCGAAAAACTGTTGGCTATCGAGATCGGGACGCGGGCCAGCGTCGCGTTGAGGTCGAACGCCTGCCCAGCCTTGCCCGTGACCGTCGCCGTGCCGCCGCCGAGGTTGAGCACCAGCCTGTCGAGGCTGGTCACTCCATTGGCGATGTTGATGGTCGAGGCCTGGGCGATGGCCGCCTTGATGCCGCGGATGGTCGCCTCGCCGGAGGCAAGTTCGACCGTCGTCGTGCCCTTGACCGCCTTGACCCGGCCGGCCGCCCTCAGCGGAATATCCTTGATGGTGGCGCCACCGGAAAAGCCGGTCCATTCGCCGTCGCGCTTGAGATCGACGTTGACGCCCCGAATAGCCGTGCCGCCGGAAGTTACGCTGTCGGCACGGATTTTGCCCGAGATCACCGGTGCCGCCAGATAGTTGGCGATCAGCGCATCGATGCTCACGGCCTTGGCCGAGACATCGCCGCGCGAGATCGAGGCCGTCGTCGCCTTGACGGCGACTTGCGGCACGGTGCCCGCCTTGGAGAAGGCGATCGTGCCGCGCACATCGCCATCGGCCTTTTCCAGTGCCAGGGCCGCAAGCGGACCGATATCGGGCAGGTCGAGCGCCACGGTGCCGGCCGGCAGGAAGGCATCGTCGAGCGCCAGGTCGCCGGAGATACGGTTCTTGCCGAGCGACAGCAAAAGTCCATTGATGGCGCGTTTGCCGTCCGATGTCGCCAGCACGGCGCTGCCCTGCAGCGGTTGGCCCGCGACATTTCCGGTGAGTTGCACATTCGCAGCCGGGTTGGCGGCATCAGCCTTGCCGGTGGCAGTGAGCTTCAGACCGGTGATCTCGCGCGCCGCGACCGAAAGCCTGTCGCTGTTGACACTCAGCGACAGATCCGGCGCGGTGCTGGCGCCTTGCGCATTCAGCGCGAAAGAGATGGCGCCTTTGGCGTCCTTGGATAGCAGCGAGACGTCGCCTAGCGCGCCTTTGACGTCGGCGCTGAGCTTGTTGTCGGCAAGGCTCGCCTGGCCGTCTGCCGTCAGCGAACCGGACGACAGCCTGACGGTATTGGCGGTGACATTGCCATTGGCGTCCCGCTTCAGCGCGGCACTGAATTGCGTTCGCTCGGCGAGCACGCCACGTACCGCCCCCGGCAGTGCCGCCGAGGCGGCGTCCGCCTTGACATTGAGGTCGATGGCGCCGTCGGCCAGCGAGACCCGCCCGTTGAAGCCGCTGTTCAACGCGTCGCTGGTCACCGTGCCGCTATCGATGACGATGGCATCGGCGGCAAGGCTGCCGGCGAGTTTGGCGGTGACCTTGCCGGCGATCAGCGGCGCGATAGTCGGATTGTCGAGGCCGATTTTTTCGGCAGTCACGGTGCCGGTGATCGGCCCGCTCCGGGCTTTCACGTCAAAGCGATCGGAGTGCAGTGCAAGCGTGATACCCTCGATCATAGCTAGATTGGTGGCGGCCGATGGCAGCGTCGCGGAAATGTCGAGCTTCGGCTGGGCGCCCTGCCCGGCCGCCGTTAGCGATATCGCCTGTAGCTCGAGCTTGATCGGGCTCTCCTTGCTGCCAAGCGACAACGGCAGGCTCGGACCGGTAGAGGCCAGGTCGAGCGAAAAATCGCTGGCACCGTTCGGATTGATGATGCCGGCTGCCTTGCCGGAGATTTTCTCGCCGGCAAGCGTCGCCTGCTCGATGGCCAGGCCGCTGGCCGACGAGAAACGGCCTGCCGCGTCGAGATCCAGCGGCCCGAGCCCAGCCTGCCGGGTCTGGCTGGTTTCGGCGCCGCTGAGCCGGGCGGTGAAGCGAATATCTGGGGCAGCCGACGATCCGGTGACCTGCGCGGTGCCGCTGAGCGCGCCCACGGCATCGAGACCCGGTGAAAAATCATTGGCAAGCGCTGCCGGCACCGCCGACAAGGTGGCAGCGAGATCAAGCGTCTGGCCGGCCGTACCCGACACGGCAACCGAACCACCGCCGACACCGAGCGCCAATTTCTCTATGCTCACCCTGCCATTGGCGATTGTCAGCGCTGATGGCTGCGCGACAGCTGCCTTGATGCCGCGGATGGTCGCCTCGCCCGAGGCAAGCTCGATGCTGGTGGTGCCGTTCGCAACCCTGACCAGCCCGGACGCGCTGGCCGGAATGCCGGCGACCGTGGCGCCGCCGCTAAAGCCGGTCCAGTCGCCATCGCGCTTCAGGTCGACATCGATGCCGCTGATCACCGTGGTTCCGGAGGTGATCGTGTCGGCCTTGATCTTGCCGGCGATTGCCGGTGCTTTGAGATAATTGGCGACCAGCGCGTTGACGGCGATTGTCTTCGCCGCCAGTTCGCCGCGCGAAATCACGGCGCTCGTCGCATCGATCGCGACCGTCGGCGCTCCGTTGTCGTTCGCAAAGCGGATGGTGCCGCGCACGTCGCCGGCTACCGACTGGCCTGCGAGTGCGGCCAGCGGAGCAATATCGGCGGCATCGAGGGTCAACGTGCCGAGCGGCAGCAGGTTGTCGTCGAGCCCGAGGTCGCCGGAGACCTTGTTGTCGGCTAACGAGACGGCAAGTCCATTGATGGAGCGCTTGCCGTCGGTTGTGACCAGCGATGCCTTGAGGTCGAGCGGCTGGTCGTCGACCGAGCCGGTCAGCGAGACATCGGCGGCGGGACTGGCGATATCGGCCTTGCCGCTCGCGCTCAGCTTGATCTGCTTCACCGCATGGCCGGACGCCGTTAGGCTGTCGCTGTTGGCCGAAACCGAGAAATCCGGTGCGCTGCGCGCGCCGCTTGCGGTAAGCCCGAAACCGACGGCGCCGCCGACCTTGGCGCCGACCAGCGGCGACAGCACCGACACGTCGCCCAGCGTACCCTTGATATCGGCCCGGATATCGGTGCCTTGCGCACTGGCGGTGCCGCTGGCGCTAAGCGTGCCGGAGGTGAGTTGCAATGCGTTGGCGGCGAACGCACCGTCCGGGTCGCGTGTCGCGGTTGCGGAAAACTGCACGCGCTCGCCGAGAACCGAGCTGATTTGCGGCGGCAGCGCCGTCGAAGCCGCGTCGGCATTCATCTTGAGCGTCATCGACAGATCGGCAAGCGCCACTGTGGCTGTTACGGACGCATTGAGCGCGTCGCTGCGTAGCGTGCCTTCGTCGACGACAATCTGTTCCTTGCTGACGGAGCCGGCGAGACCGGCGCTGACCCTGCCCGTTATCAGCGGCGCCAAAGTCGCGACGTCGGTGTTCAGGCCGGCCGCCGTCAGCTTGATGGTGACCGGCCCGCTACGGTTCTGGATGTCGAAACCATCGGAATGCACTTGCCCGATCAGGTCGTCCACCCGCGTGCCGCCCGCCACCACCGAGACCAGCGACGCGCCGATATCCACCATCGGCGCCTTGCCATCGCCGAAAGCGCGGGCCGTGGCATCCTTGATTGCCACGGTTATCGGTTGCGCCTCGCTGCCGAGGCTGAGCACGATCGGCGGCCCCTTTGCGGCGAGCTTCACCGAAAGGTCGCTGGCGCCGTTCGGATCGACAATGCCGGCGGCGGTCGCGTGCAAGGCGCCGCTGTCGATATTGGCGCGCTCGACATCGACGCCGCCGGCCGCGGTCGCCGTGCCGGCGAGGTCGAAGCTGGTCTTGCCGGCAAACAGCGGTTTCAGGGTTTCGGGCAGGAAGCGCTCGAATTCGCCATCGCCGTTGGCCTCGACATAATGACCCTTGTCGGTGAGCTGATGGCGACCGGTAAGCTGGGTGACGATCCGGCCGTCGACAACGAAGGTCCCGATGCCATTCCAGTTGGCGAGCGGTCCGGTGCCGGAAACGACAATGTTGACCGGCGGCGCGCCCGGCAGGTTGAGCAGGTTGGCGATGATGCCGCCGGCCGGCTCGGATGCCTTAAGGTCGAGGTCGAGCTTGTTGTCGGCCGGCGCGAAATGGGCTTTGGCGTCGACCGTGCCTTGCTTGCCGTCGTGGCGAACGATGTTGAGGTTGGTCTCGATCGCCAATGGTGAGGCGTCCGCCTTGAGCGCTCCCTTGGCTGCAAGTTCGGCGACACCGCTGCCGGCCAGAGCCTGCCCGAGCGCGATTTCGGGAAGGTCGAGTTGCCTGACGTCGATGGAAACCGGCAGCGTCGTCGCTCCGCTTTGGCTCGACTGTGTATTGGCCACCGGCAGCCTTGCCAACTCGATACGCTCGGCCCCAATGCGATCGGCGCTGAAGCTCTTCGACAGGAGTGCCAGCGGCGACCAATCGACGGCCACGTTGCGCGCCACCATCCAGGCGCCTTCGCGATCCTCCAGAACGACATGATCGACCCTCAGCGCGCCCGACCAGATACCGTCGATGCCGACGACAGTGACCTTGCGATCACCGGTCGAGGCCATGGTCGAGATGATGCCGGCAAGGTTTTCGCGGCCGCGCTCGGTTTTGGTCAGCACGACGAGCGCCCCCACCGCCGCTGCCACGACGATGAGCAGCGTGTAGAAAAGGATACGGAGGATGCGCCTGAATATTGCCATCAGAATGCCTGGCCGATGCCGGCATAAATGCCGAAATGAGGATCGTCGGGGCCGCGGTTGAGCGGCACCGCCGCGTCGACGCGCAGCGGCCCGAACGCCGTCAGATAGCGCAAGCCTACACCCGCGCCGACCTTCATGTCCGAAAAATCGGGGACCTGCCTGGTCGACACCGTGCCGGCATCGACGAACGGCACGACGCCGATCTTGTCGGTGACGGCGATGCGCATCTCGACCGAGGTCTCGAAGAACGAAAGCCCGCCGATCGGCTCTCCATTGCTGTCCTTCGGGCCGATGCCTTGATAGGCATAGCCGCGCACCGAACCGCCGCCGCCTGAGTAGAAGCGTCGATCTGCCGGAACATCTTGAAGACTGGCGCCGATGATAGAGCCGATGGCGACACGTTCGGCGAAAACGAATTTCGAGGCCGAATCGAGTGACTGGTAGGCCGACCCCTCGCCCTTCAGCTTGACAAACGCAGCCCCGCTCAAAATGTCGTAGCTCGGCTCGCCATAGGCCAGCACCCTGAAGCCCCGGGTCGGATTGAGCTTGCTGTCGCGATTGTCGTAGACATATTGCAGTGGAATGCTGGCGATCAGATAGGTGTGCTTGCCGAAAGCGTCGTGGATCCTCGAATAATCCAGCGCGACTTGCGCGGAAACCGTCTGCTTCTTGTCGAGTTCGTAGGATAGGCCGGTGCTGCCCTTGACCGAGAAATGGTCGTAGGCGTCGGGGTGCTCCAGCACGGTATTGACGCTGGCAATGAACTTCGACGCCGGCCCGACCACGCCCGGCTTTTCGAACATGACGCCGGCATTGTAATTGAGCTGGGTCAAGTCGTTGCTGCCGATGCCGCTGATCTTGCCGTCGATGCGCAGCTTTTCGGCGCGGCCAAACAGATTGCGGTGCCCCCAATAGCCTTCGAGGCCCAGCCCCTCGGTGTTTGAGAAGCTGCCGCCAATGCCGAAATAGCGTGGCTTGCGCTCGCTGACCTCGACACCGATCGGGATGTTGCCCTCGGCGTCGAGCGCGTCGGCTTCCTTCACCGTCACGCTGTTGAAGACCTCGAGCCCAAGCAGCCGGTCGCGCGCGTCGTCGATCTCATCGGGCGAATACTGGCGGCCGCGCTTCAGGCCGGTCATATATTCGGTGAAGTCGCGGTCGACCTTTTCGGTGCCCTCGACAGTGGTGTCGCCATAGCCGGCGACCGGGCCGGCCGCGACGGCAAGCGTCACGTCGAGCGTCGAACCGGCGTGCTCGGCGACGATCTCGCGGCCCGTCACCTTGGCCAGCGGTCTGCCTTCTTGCTTGAGTGCCCGCACGATCGCCGCCTCGGCCTTGAGCACGGCGCCCGAACTGGCGTCACCGCCGGCGATCAGGCCGAAATCGGCACTTGCCAGCCCCGCCGCATCGCCTTCCAGTCTGATGTTGCCAAGCGTGAATTTCGGCCCGGCTGCTATGCTTATCACCACCGGTATCGGCTGCGGACCCGAAAACTCGGCATCGGGCGGCAGATCGTCGAGCGGCTTGCCCTGAATAGTGATGGTGACGACACCCTCGTAGCGGGCGTCAGTGTAGAGTGCGGCAACAAGTTGCTCACGGTCACTGCGCGCCTTGGCCAGCAGGCCGAGAGAACCGGATACCGGGTGTTCCTCGTCGGCCTTCAGCGCCGAGGCGTTTTCGAGCTTCTCGGCGAGATCCTTGTCGGCGTCCGGCGCCTCGATCGTCACCGCATAGCGCAGCGGGTCGACGATATCGGCATCTTCGTCTTTGGATCCCCACAGCTTGATGCCGAAAATCTCGAAGGCTGCCGCACTTCCGGTTTCGGCAACAAGTGCCGTAGAGCACAACAATGCGAAAAGCAGGGCGCGCGAAAGCGCGCGCCGTGGCGCGGTTCCTCCCGACATCTGCCTTTCATACGCCGGCATTACGCTCCTAGCCTAGCTCGCAAACCTAAAATTGGAATGAAGTTCTGAAGCACTCGTAAAGGGGCCACAATCCAATTGCTGAAATAGACAGGGCTTGGAACTCACACCTTCTGCGTCGCCGCAAGAAAGCGTGATCCCCTGTCCTATGGAGCTACTACCGGTCACCGGCCGGAAAGCAAACCGTTGGCAGGCGGATCCTGCCGCGTCCCGATGTTGACAAGCGCGACTGAAGCTTGAAGATTTCTGGACGTAAGCACTTGTCTGGAGGGGTTTATGGCAATGCGCGCGGCTCGTGGTTTATCGATTCTTTTCCTTCTCTTTTTTGCCTGGAGCGGTGTCGCGCAAGCGGCCGAAGCCCGGCGGGTGGTGACATCGGACAATTCCGACTATTTCGGTTTCGATCTCAGATCCGACCAGAATGTCAGCCTCGACCAGTGCAAGACCACCTGCCTCGGCGACCCGGCCTGCCGCGCCTTCACCTACAACCTCAAGGCCAAATGGTGCTTCCTTAAATCCGATTACAATTCGTTGAAACCCTTCGGCGGCGCCGTCGCCGGCAAGATCGTCAACATCGATGGCGATCCCGACATCGGCGCGCCACCCGAACTCGCCTTCTTCCCCAACTGGATGGCCGACCAGGCCCAGCAATACCGCAACAAGCTCACTGGCCCGACCTACACCAAGCCGACAGAAGGGCTGACGGCGCTGAGGGCCGCCGCCGAACAGTCGGTGCTGACGGGCGATCATCGCTCGGCCATGCACAAATACGAAGCGGTGGTTTCGGTGTTGCCTTATGATGGCCAGCTCTGGCTCGAGCTGGCGCGCGAAACGCTTGCCGTCCATCCGACCGCCAACAGTTCTGAGCCGTCGACGCTGCCGGCGAACGCCACTTCCGCCGCCTTCAATGCCTACAAATTGCTGCGCACCACCAAGACGCGCGCCGACGTGCTGGCGCTGCTCGGGGACGGCCTTGATCGCCGCGATCTCTACAGGCCGGCCCTGCAGGCCTACGAGGCGAGCCTCGCTCTCGTCAATTCGCCGGCAGTCAGGGCCGCCTATCAGGATCTCAAGGCCCGCAAGGGCTTCCGCGTCATCGATCATACCGTCGATGCCGACACCAGCGCGCCACGCATCTGCGCGCAGTTCTCCGAGGAACTGGTCAAGACCGGCGTCGACTACTCGCAGTTCGTTACTGTCGACAACGCCGCTCCCAAGGGCGTCGAAGCCAAGGACAAGCAGATCTGCGTCGAAGGATTCGAGCACGGCCAACATTATGACGTGACCTTCCGCGCCGGCTTGCCGGCCGCCATTGGCGAAGTCACCGCGGCACCGGTGGTTCTGTCGATCTACGTGCAGGACCGCGCGCCTTCGGCCCGCTTCACCGGCGACAGCTTCGTGCTGCCCGCAGGCGCACGCCGCGGCCTACCGGTCGTCACCGTCAACATGAATGCCGCCGAAATGAAGCTCTTCCGCGTCGGCGACCGCTCGCTGGCCCAGCTTCTGTCGGGATATCAGTTCCTGCGCCAGCTTGACGGCTACGACATTTCGAACATCTCCGAACAGATGGGCGAGCCGGTCTGGCAAGGCCAGCTCGACATCGCCAACGACCTCAACAAGGAAGTCACCACCTCCTTCCCAATCGACGAGGCTTTGCCGAAGCGCAAGCCCGGCGTCTATGTGCTGACCGCACAAGCCGTCAACGATCGCAGCGACGACTATGATTCGCACGCCACGCAATGGTTCGTCGTCTCCGATATCGGCCTGTCGACCTATACCGGACAGGATGGGCTGAACGTCTTTGCCCGTTCGCTCGCAACCGCCAAGCCGATCGCCGGCGCCGAGCTGACGCTGCTGGCCAGGAACAATGAAATCCTCGGCACCGCGACCACCGACGCGGAAGGGCGGGCGGTGTTCAATCCCGGCCTGACGCGCGGCGACAGCGGCATGGCCCCGGCCGTGCTGATGGCCAAACAGGGCGACGACGATTTCGTCTTCCTCGATATGGGCCGCGCCGGCTTCGACCTGTCCGACCGTGGCGTCGCCGGACGGCCGGCACCTGGCGCGCTCGACGTCTATGCCTGGACCGAGCGCGGCATCTACCGCGCCGGCGAAGATGTCCATGTCGCGGCTCTTGCCCGCGACAGTGCCGCCAAGGCGGTCGAGAACCTGCCGCTGACCTTCATCTTCTCGCGGCCCGACGGCGTCGAGGACCGCCGCATCGTCAGCGACGGCGCATCGGCCGGCGGTCACGCGGTCGACCTGCCGCTGGAACCCAACGCCATGCGCGGCACCTGGACGGTGGCGATCCATACCGATCCCAAGCAGGCGGCGGTCGCCAGCCAGATGTTCCTGGTCGAGGACTTCGTACCGGACCGCATCGAGTTCGACCTGTCCTCCGACAAGCAGGAGATCGCCCAGGGCGAGACCGCCAACATCACCGTCGACGGCCGCTTTCTCTATGGCGCGCCGGCCGCGGGCCTCGCGCTCGAAGGCGAATTGACGCTGTCGACCGCCCGCGACTGGGACCGCTTCAAAGGCTATTCCTTCGGTCTCGCCGACGAACAGTCGGCTGAACCGACAGTGACGCCCTTCACCGGCCTGCCGGTGGTCGGCGAGGACGGCAAAGCGACCTTCCCGGTCTCCGTCGATCAATTGCCATCCACCACCAAGCTGGTCGATGCAAAGGTCACTGTCAGGATGCGTGAAACCGGCGGCCGTGCCGTCGAGCGCTCGCTGAATATCGGCATCCGCCCGCAGGGCCACATGATCGGCATCCGCCCGGATTTCGACGACGACGAGGTGCCGCAAGGCGGCACGGCCAAGTTCAGCCTGATCGCTGTCGACCCAGACGGCAAGCGTGAGGCGCTGAAGGGCGCGCAGTGGTCGCTGGTCAAGGTCGAGCGCAGCTACCAGTGGTACCGCTCGAGCAACTCCTGGAACTATGAGCCGGTCACCTTCACCAAGGCGGTGGCCAACGGCCAGGTCGACCTGAGCGCCGATGGCGAGGCGACGGTGTCGCTGCCGGTCGACTGGGGCCGCTACCGGCTCGAGATCGAGACAGCGGATCCGGAAGGCCCGGCCACAAGCTACGAGTTCGACGCCGGCTGGTATGTCAGTTCCACCACCACCGAAACGCCCGACGGCCTCGAGATCGCCCTCGACAAGGATACCTATGCGGCGGGCGAAGTGGCCAAGCTCAAAGTGTCGCCGCACTTTGCCGGCGAGCTGCTCGTCACCATCGGCGCCGACAAGCTCCTGAAGACCGTCACCGCCAGCGTGCCGGCCGGCGGCAGCACCGTCGACATCCCGGTCGGCGACGACTGGGGTGCCGGCGCCTACGTCACGGCAACGCTGTTCAGGCCGGGCGATGCGCAAGAGACACGTATGCCGGCGCGCGCCATCGGCGTCAAATGGCTGAAGCTCGATCCCGGCTCGCGGAAGCTTGCCGTCAGCTTGGCGCCGCCGGACAAGACCATGCCGCGCCAGCAGCTGTCGATCCCGGTGGCCGTAGCCGGCGTGCAGCCCGGCACCAACGCCTATGTCATGGTCGCGGCCGTCGACGTCGGCATCCTCAACCTGACCAACTACAAGGTTCCGGATCCGGAGAACTGGTTCTTTGGCCAGCGCATGCTCGGTCTCGAGGTTCGCGACATCTATGGCCGGCTGATCGACGGCTCGCTGGGCACAACCGGTAAGCTGCGCACCGGCGGCGACGGCGCCAACATGCAATCGCAAGGCAGTCCGCCGACCGAAAAGCTGGTCGCCTTCTTCTCCGGCCCGGTCCAGCTCGACTCCGACGGCAAGGCGCGGATCGACTTCGACATTCCGCAGTTCAACGGCACCGTGCGCGTCATGGCCGTCGCCTGGACAAAGGAAGCAGTCGGCCATGCCCAGTCCGACGTCATCGTTCGCGATCCGGTGGTGATCACCGCCGGCCTGCCGCGATTCCTGGCGCCCGGCGATTCCGCCGTCATGCGGCTCGACGTCGCCGACACCGACGGCCCCGCTGGCGACTACAAGCTGACCATCGACACGACGGGCGACCTGTCTACCGGCAGTGCCGCCTTGCCTGAAAAGCTGACGCTGGCCAAAGGCAAGCGGCAGACGCTGACCGTGCCGTTGATTGCGCAGACCGCGGGCAACGCCTCGATCACCATCAAGCTTGCGCATGCCGACGGCACCGCCGTCGAGCAGACGCTCTATGTGCCGGTGCGCCCAGCGCAACTGCCGGTGACCACCCGCATGGTCGTCGACCTCAAGGGCAATGGCGGCGCGCTGCGCGTCGACAAGGAACTGCTGGCGGCAAGCCTGCTCGATGGCGCTTCGGTCAGCGTCGGCGTTTCGCAGGCGGCTGCCTTCGATGTACCGTCGCTGCTGATGACGCTCGACCGCTATCCCTATGGTTGCGCCGAACAGACCACCAGCCGCGCCATGCCGCTTCTCTACGTCAACGAGATGGCTTCCGGCATCGGCATGGCCAGCGACCCCGATCTGCATGGCCGCGTCCAGGACGCCATCTACAAGGTGCTGAGCTATCAGGCCTCGGCCGGCAGCTTCGGCCTGTGGGGTCCGGGTTCCGGCGATCTGTGGCTCGACGCCTATGTCACCGATTTCCTCACCCGGGCGCGCGAGCAGAAATACGACGTGCCGGCCCTGGCGATGAACCAGGCGCTGAGCAATCTGCAGAACGCGATCGGCTACGATCAGGACGTCCAGGATCGCGGCAGCGAGATCGCCTATGCGCTTTATGTGCTTGCCCGCAACAAGAAGGCCTCGGTCGGCGATCTGCGTTATTATGCCGACACCCAGCTCGAAGCCTTTACCAGCCCGATGGCCGTCGCCCAATTGGCGGCGTCTCTCGCGCTCTACGGTGACACCCAGCGCTCGGAGGCAACCTTCCAGGCCGCGCTGCAGCTGGCCAAGTCGACGCCCGAATATGACTATTACCGGTCCGACTATGGCTCGCCACTGCGCGACGGCGCGGCGATCCTGGCGCTTGCCGCGGAAAGCAAACCGGTGCCGACCATCGTGCCGGCGCTGATCCAGCTAGTGACCAGGGAACGCGCCGACGCCAGGTGGACCAGCACACAGGACGAGTCCTGGATGCTGCTGGCGGCCCGCGCGCTGAAGGCCGGCAATGATTCGATCGCGCTGACCGTCAACGGCGCACCGCATGCCGGCGGCTATTCGGACCAGATCGCCGGTGGCGACCTGGCCGACAGTCCGCTGACCATCGTCAACACCGGCAGAAATCCGCTGCAGGCGGTCGTCACCACCGTGGCCTCGCCGATCCAGCCTCTGCCGGCCGGCGGCAACGGCTTTACCATCAGCCGTACCTACTACAAGCTAGACGGCACAGAGGCCAACGTGACGGAGGTCAAGCAGAACGAACGCTATGTCGTCGTGCTCAAGGTTTACGAGCAGAACACCTGGCCTTCGCGGCTGCTGATCACCGACCTGTTGCCGGCCGGCTTCGAGATCGACAATCCGGGCCTGGTCTCCAGCGCCCAATTGACGAACTTCTCCTGGCTGGCGCAGACCGATGCCGCCCATCTCGAATTCCGCGACGACCGTTTCGTCGCGGCTTTCAATCCCAACGACGGCGACGGCGACCGCAACATCACGCTCGCCTACGTCGTGCGCGCGGTGACGCCGGGCACCTATGCCCACCCGGCGGCAACGATCGAGGACATGTACCGGCCGCAATATTCGGCCCGCACCGCCACCGGCATGATGGAGGTCAAGGCGCCGTAAGGAAAAAAATGGCGGATAGGAACATGGCGATGGCGCCTTCGCAAAGGATTTTGCCAATCTTCAGCGATGCAGAAAGGGAGCCGAGGTCGCGGCCGGCTCTCCCTTCTCCCCTTGTGGGAGAAGGTGGCCTCGCGAAGCGAGGTCGGATGAGGGGTGTTCCAGCTTGGCACCAATAGCGCTCTGGCCAGCACCCCTCAACCGTCTTGGCGCTGCGCGCCAATCCACCTTCTCCCACAAGGGGAGAAGGAAGAAGGGCAGCGCCGTGCTCTCCAAAAAATTCCTCCGCCGTTCAGCCATCACGGGCATCTCCGTCACTGGCTTCCTCGCCCTCTCCGCCGCCGCCCTCTGGCAGCTCGACCGCGCATTTCCGCCGCCGCTGCCCGCTGCTTTGACGGTCTCGACCGAGGTGCAGGACCGAGACGGCCAGCTGCTGCGCGCCTTCGCTACGCCGGATGGCTACTGGCGGCTCGCTACCAGCCTGGACCAGGTCGACAAGCAGTTCGTCGACATGCTGGTCACCTATGAGGACAAGCGTTTCTGGGATCATCAAGGCGTCGACGTGCTGGCACTGGCGCGTGCCGCCGGCCAGTTCGCGACCAGCGGCCATATCGTCTCCGGTGGTTCGACGCTGCCGATGCAACTCGCCCGGCTGATCGAACCGCGCGACAGCCGCAGCCTCGGCTCGAAGATCAAGCAGATGCTGCGCGCCCTCCAGATCGAACGGCGGCTTTCCAAGCGCGAGATCCTCGAACGCTATCTGACGCTGGCGCCCTATGGCGGCAATCTCGAAGGTGTGCGCGCCGCTTCGCTTGCCTATTTCGGCAAGGAGCCGAAACGGCTGACGGTCTCGGAGGCGGCCCTGCTCGTCGCTTTGCCGCAATTGCCGGAAAAGCGGCGCCCTGACCGCAACCTCGACGTCGCCCATGCCGCCCGCGACCGCGTGCTGACCCGCATGGTCTCGGCAGGCCTGCTCGGCGAACGTGAGGCCGCGCGTGCCGCGCTCGACGATGTGTCGGGGCTGCGGCGGACCTTGCCGGCGCTCGCTGCCCATGCGGCCTATACGATGCTGTCCAAGGCTGTTCCCGGCCAGAAGCTGCAACTGACGATCCGCAAGAGTGTCCAGGAAGGGCTGGAGCAGGTGGCCAAGGATGCGGCCGCCAGGCTCGGCCCTCGCCTCTCGGTGGCCATGGTACTGGCCGATGCCCGTACCGGCGATATTCTTGGTGAGGTCGGCTCTGCCGATTTCTTCGATGCCAGCCGTTCGGGCTGGGTCGACATGACCAAGGTCGTTCGCTCGCCTGGCTCGACGCTGAAGCCGTTCATCTATGGCCTCGCCTTCGAACAAGGCCTGGTGGCGCAGGAGATGCTGATCGAGGACAGCCCAGCCGATTTCTCCGGGTATCGGCCGAAGAACTTCGACATGGGCTATCAGGGCGATGTCAGCATCAGGCAGGCGCTGCAATTGTCGCTCAACGTGCCGGCGATCCGCGTGCTCGACGCGGTCGGCCCGGCCCGGCTGATGGCACGCTTTCGCCAGGCCGATGTGACCCCTATCCTGCCCGTCAACGAAGCGCCCGGCCTGGCGATCGGCCTCGGCGGCGTCGGGGTGACCCTGCGCGACCTGGTCCAACTCTATGCCGGCCTTGCCAATGGCGGCAAGGCACACACGCTGCATGACGGCACCGAGCCGGCGAATGCCGAACGCTCGACCACCACCATCCTCGACGGGCAGGCGACCTGGCAGATCACCGACATCCTGTCGGGCGTCAAGCCTCCCCAGGGTGCCGCCCAACGCGGCATCGCCTACAAGACCGGCACCTCCTACGGCTATCGCGACGCCTGGTCGGTCGGCTTCGACGGCCGCTACGTGCTCGGCGTCTGGGTCGGCCGCCCCGACGCCGGCGCGGTGCCCGGCCTGTCCGGCTATATCTCGGCTGCGCCCATCCTGTTCGAAGGTTTTGTCCGTTCCAGCCTAGCCGCCGTACCGCTGCCGAGCCAGCCGTCCGGCGTCCGGCGTCCGGAGCGCGAGGAGCTGCCGGTGACGCTGACGCGCTTCGGCGCCGGCGCCGACGGACTGGTGCAGGCGACGCCGACCGAACCTGCGCCGACCATCATCTTTCCGCCCGACGGCGCTCGCGTCGATCTCGACGCCTCCTCGGCCGCCGCCTCGCCGCTGGTGCTCAAGCTGCAAGGCGGCCGCGCACCGTTCCGCTGGCTGGCCAATGGCAAGCCGCTGGTCGGCATCGACCGGCGGCGCACCGCGACCTGGCAGCCTGATGGCGCCGGCTATTCGACCCTGACCGTGATAGACGCGGCGGGACGCGCCGCCAGCGTGAAGATTTTTGTCGAGTGAAAGTTTCCCTTGAATAAAATGCGGCAGGTGATTCAGGGGATTGGGTTTCACGCCTTGCTTTTGGCCGCCGGTAGTTCCCCCGCTTTCACCGCTGAGCTCCCCGCCAGCTTTGTTCGGCTGGCCGACATCGATCCCAATATCCGGCAGGATATCCGCTATGCCGGCCTCGAAAATTTCCTGCATCGCAAGGTAAGCGGCTACGATGCGCCGGTATGCGTCCTCACCAGGCAAGCGGCGCAAGCGCTTTCGGCAGTGCAGAAAGCGATTGCCGCCGAAGGACTGACGCTGGTCGTGTTCGACTGCTATCGCCCTGCGCGGGCTGTCTCCGACATGGGTGACTGGACAAAAACGAGTGGACCACCGGACCCGCAATGGTACCCAAAGGTCAAGCGCAAGGATCTCATCCCCAAGGGCTATATCGGCGAACTGTCCACCCATTCGCGCGGATCGACGGTCGATGTCGCGATCGCGCGAGCCGACCGCAAGAGCGCTCCGAAACCGGCCTGCGGCGCGACCGATGCCGACACGCTCGATTTCGGCACGGGTTTCGACTGTTTCGATCCAGCGAGCGAAACGGCTCACCGACCGATAGCCAGTGAAGCGGCGGCTAACCGCAAAAGGCTTGTCGAGGCGATGCGTGCCCGCGGCTTCAAGAATTACGCCCGCGAATGGTGGCACTTCACGCTGGAGAACGAGCCGTTTCCAAAAGAGCGCTTCAACTTTCCCGTTACCGCCGAATAGCCGGCCGCCTTCGGGCGCGACGCAGCCATTGCCGAAGAGCTAGCCGTCTCTAGATAATTGCGTCGGGAGCGCGATCATGGTCCATGCGGGAAAATAGTTTCTCGCATCGCCGAAACTAGGCGAAAAATTGCTTCAATAGGCCAAAAAAGGCAACATTGAATGCATCTAAATTCTATCAATTCGGTAGATTTGGCGCGAGTTCAACGGAGGCGGAAATGACCAAACCTCATTTCAGGAAACTGCTCGGCGCACTGGTCGCCACGTCTGTCCAGTTCGGCACGCTCGGTTTCGCGTTTGCCGACACCACCATTCTCAACGTGTCCTATGATCCGACGCGTGAGCTCTACAAGCAATTCGACGAGGCCTTCACCGCCCACTGGAAGGCCGAGACAGGCGAGACGGTCACCGTCCAGCAGTCGCATGGCGGGTCGGGCGCGCAGGCTCGCGCCGTGATCGACGGCCTCGACGCCGACGTGGTGACGCTGGCGCTCGAAGGCGATATCAACGCCATTGTCTCGAAAGCGAAGAGGATCAATCCCGACTGGCGGACGAAATTCGAAAACAATTCGGCGCCCTACACCTCGACCATCATCTTTCTCGTCCGCAAGGGAAACCCCAAGGGCATCCATGACTGGGGCGATCTGGTCAAGGACGACGTCCAGGTGATCACGCCGAATCCCAAGACCTCCGGTGGTGCGCGCTGGAACTATCTCGCCGCCTGGGCCTACGCCAGCGCCAAGGATGGCGGCGACGAGGCCAAGACCAAGGAATTCGTCGGCAATCTCTATGCGCATGTCCCGGTTCTCGACACCGGTGCGCGCGGCGCAACCGTGACCTTCGCGCAAAAAGGGCTGGGCGACGTGCTGCTCGCCTGGGAAAACGAGGCCTATCTGGCGCTCGACGAGTTCGGCGCCGACAATTTCGACATCGTCTACCCGCCGACCTCGATCCTGGCCGAGCCGCCGGTCGCCGTGGTCGACGCTAATGTCGACGCCAAAGGCACGCGGAAAGTTGCCGAAGCTTATCTGAGCTATCTCTATTCCAAGGAAGGCCAGACGCTCATCGCCAAAAACCATTATCGCCCTTCGAAGCCCGAGTTGGTGCCGGCGGAGGACTTGGCCAAGCTGCCTGAGATCAAGCTGATCACCATCGACGACCCGCTTTTTGGCGGCTGGAAGAAGGCACAGCCTTATCATTTCGGCGATGGTGGTATATTCGACCAGATCTACAAACCGGCCCAGTAGCATTTAGATCAGGACGACATGACCACAGCACCCGCCAAGGCGGGGTGGCGATTCAGGCAGCCGAGCGTCATTCCGGGTTTCGGATTGACGCTCGGCTTCTCGCTTGCCTACCTCACCCTCATCATCCTCATTCCCCTGTCCGGGCTGATCTGGCGCTCGGCGGCGCTCGGCTGGACCGACTTCTGGGCGATCGTCACCGACCGCCGCACCATCAACGCGCTTGAAATCAGCTTCGGCACCGCCTTCATTGCCGCCGCGGTCAACGTCGTCTTCGGCACGATCGTCGCGTGGGTGCTG